>JAQUMG010000116.1 GCA_028718265.1 Candidatus Omnitrophota bacterium | reverse complement strand
TCGCTGCATGCCGTCTGTTAGGCCAAACCGAGGAGGCAGATTTAAGCGCATATTATATCTTTGAGCCCTCTTTTGCGCTTCATCAAATATCCGGTTAGTGTTCTGGGGCGAGAAAAAACATGACAACCCAATCTGCTCAGGCAAAAAAATAGTTATATAGTTACAAAATACCTCGTTTACCCCGCGCAATCCTGCAAAATCCACAAAATCAGGTAAATTTTCAATATTTAATGAGGTTACAAGGAACATCAAGACTATCCATAATTTTGAATGGCAACTGTTCTCGTTTCTTAGCAGAATCAAATTGTCCAGATTCATGACAATCTGCTCAAAAAAATCGGAATGCGTAAGCGACCTATGGATAAGCGCATCAGATGTATGTAAGGAGACCTGTACCGTATAATTTCCGATTATCATCTTGCTCGCCATGGCTTCCGACAAGGGGGTGCCGTTAGTGGTAAGAATCTTGTTTGCTTCGGGGAAATGCTCGTTAAGATAACCTAAGAAGTCCGCTGCCCCGGGCCATAATAGGAATTCTCCCCATCCCGTAAAACAGATATCCGTAGCATTTTCTAAAAACCGGCGTAATTTATTTTCGAAAATTTTTTTATAAATATCGCAGTTGAAATCGGGGTCTTGACCTCTCCCCAAGCAAAAAATACAACTCATATTACATTTATAAGTTGAGCATAAAATTATGTTGCTAGGACCGGATTGCAGAATGTCTTTTCGGGCAACATATTCTTTTTCGTTAAGCGCCTTGTTTTCTGATTGCCCGGACCTCATTATCGTTTAAATTTGTAATTCAATTCCGGCAACTGCATTTTTCACCCACAGTGATACTATTATTTTTCGGCCTACATTCGCATAGAGAACAGGGGTAGGGTTTGGTATCTTCTTCCAAGAATCTCCTGCGGAATTCCTGGGCTGCCTCGTTATTCCATACCTGGATTAAAGTTCTACCCCCGATTGCCCCGACAAGACTTTCATAACGCCCATCCCGGCAACAGATAACTACCCGGCCGTCCGCAAGAATAGTCGGATAAACCCAAGGAAAATCGCAAAACTGACGGCCGGCATCTTCGTCCTTCTTAAAAAAATTGTCTCTGCTATCCTTGCTTTGAAGGCCGACGACAGCGCTATAGATATCCGCGTGCGAAATCTTCAATTCGGGCCTGAGGTTAAAGATATCGGTCTTTAAAGCCACCTCATCCGCCCCTAACTCTTTGGCAAATTCTTCGACCTTCGGCGCTTCATGGAAGTTATGCTCAAATACGATAAATTGAAAAATCACCCTTGGTTTCAGCATATTCATCGATTTTTTCAAAGCGCAGATTCCCCTGATAGCTCTAAGCACCGTCTCTAAATCCCCGCCGATACGATACTTCTCATATACCTCTTGGGTGATACCGTCTACAGAAAACGACAAAATATCTAAACCTGAATTGATAATATCTTCTCTTTTCTTCTCAGTCTTAAAATAATGCCCGTTCGTATGCATCTCAATAATAACCTCTGGATTTATCTGCTTAAGGTAACGTATCATATCAACGGCGCGGGGATTCATGAAAGGCTCGCCGTAATTATAAAGTTCGGCATGGGTAAGATACCGTCCAGTCTCATCCGCAATCTTTTTAAAAAAATCAAATGACATCAAAACAGGAGCCGCATTGTTAATCTCCCACTGCGGACATCTGCTGAAAGCCTCTTTTGAAGACGTACATCTTAAATTGCAGGCATTAGATATTTCCACGCGCAAACGATAGGGGTATCCACCGACTATTAGTTCTTTCCTGACAAATGAGGAGTCAACGCTTAAAATGTTCTCTGATTTAGTCGTTTTATCGTCGATAACGTGTACCAGCTCATTCCCGCATTCACAGGAATTCGCTTCACAAGGTTGCGGTTCTTTCAAAAGGCTAAAATCATCAGTTAGAATATTGCCCATCGGTTTAATAGCATGCGCACAACGGAAAATGTCACCATCCGGATGAACCCTTATATATGCCTGCCCGGCGCTGCACAATTTCCCTTTAGTAGGAGCTTTTTCCAACTGGTATTTTTTCATCTTAGGGTCATCTACAGAGAGCATGCCTACAAGACGCCTCTCCTCATCAGTATATCCCTGGGGATACAGAATCCCATTGTACACCCCAGAAAACGGAGAAACCACCAAGCCAAATCTATCGTTTTCTAATTCTTTCTTAATATCTAAGGCTTTTTTCAATAGGGGAGGATAGCCTACGCATGTCGGCGTAGCATCAAATCCCTTCTCTCTTAAGCGTCTTAATTTACTCTTAAAAATTCCTAAATCGGCAAACAAGGGGTGCAAACTCGGATGAATAGCCACTCTTTGAGGAAATACTGTATTAACAAATATCTCGGTTTCCCATGATAAATTGGTCACAATCGTCAGCGCGTGTCTCTTGGACAGCTCGGCGACTATCTTCATAAAGCCGGGATAGATAAACGGCTCTCCGCCGGATATACAGATATTTACACTCCCGTATCTATCATAAACTCTGTCCCAGCATTCAATCCATTTCTCAGCTGGTACATGCTTATAGCTTATCCTGCGGTCTGCCCAACTCTCGTAGAAAAAACAATAGGGACACCTATAATTACACCTATAAAAAATCTCCCAAGCCGCATGCAATCTATTGTTCAGGGGGCCGCGTTTCATTTTTCAGAATTCATATTCTCCCTATCTTTTTTGCTTCTCTTTTGAGTAGCAATAGCAGCCCTCAATATCTCAACCAGATTGTCCGCCATATACTCGTGACCTTTATAATTAACGTGCGACTTAGTCATAACCTTATCCCATTCTTCATAGCCAACTTTATCCTTGAAATACCCGTAATGATTTACATAGACTGCATTTATCCTTGAAGATATTCTGCCGAGGGCATCGTTGACAGCTCTAAACTGCATACTATTATAAGGATAATTCTCTACAACCATTATTATGCCTTCCTGGTCGCACAGGTCTTTCAAATCCGTCAGATTCTCTTCCAGGATTTTCAAATGAAGAGACCGACTGGTTCTATCCTTCTTTATATCTATTTTCTCGCTAATCAAATTAAGTTTGAGCATGTTTTTATTTTTTAAATAATTTAAGGTTTTTTCTATGTCGCCTCCAAAGGAATGCCGCGTTGCTTTATAAAGATCATTGTAATCAGTCGTATTTTCCTTATAGTTATTTATTAAATATAATCTTGCTTTTTCTGGATCCCTGGTAGCATTAAAAATTTTATGGTAACCAAGAAGGTATTCATTGTCGGGCAGGGGAATCTTGATTTCCTGGGATTTATAAAATATATTGTACGAAATCAAGTTATATAACTTTGCGATCTTCAATTTTTTAAAAAAGTTGGCGGACTGTTCGGCAAAACTAGTGTTTTCCAGCTCATTATAATTAATTATCCCGTTTCTAATGCGCTTGCGGGCGGTTATAATATCTTGGGTATTCCATCCGTTATTTGCCCCTGTCAAAACCACCAATATATCGGGTTTTATATTGCGATAGTTGTCTAAAAACTGATGTATTGCCTGCGATGAATTCGTGCTGCCTAAGGCAAAATTATATACCTGGATGCTTTTAACAGGGTAAAGGCGGTTCAATTCTTGCGTCACCAGCATTACATATCCCGGCCCCGGGGCTGCGTCAGCCCCCTGCGTCCAGGAATCCCCTATAAACATTATGCGTAAAGAATCGTCCTTTAGCGCTTCCGGGTTTTTAATTGTATATTTTAATCTTAGATATGCTGTCCCGGTTATCTGCAGTGCCGCTTCTAAAATTATTAAAAAAACTGCTGCGCTAATAAACCCTTTTAATACATAACCCGATACTGTCTTGATAACCAAGAATTTATTTCCTGGGTTACTATGCCGTTTCATGAGATTGCTATAGAAAATTCACGTGCTCCCTGTTTTGTTTTATATTCCACAGTATCTGATTAAAAGTATTATCGCGGCATAAAGGAATGCAGTCCTTAAAATCAATCCTTTTGGCTACCGTTTTTCTCCTCTTGGAATTCCAGATTTTCTTAAAAGAATCTTTTTTCAGGTCTCCGATACAGTATTTTTTGTATCCGCGGGTGTGGCAACAAAGATACATCTTGGCATCCGCAGCTACTACCGTCGCGAATTGATGCCCGTAACATTTCCGATAATGCCTGCCGAAACGCGGGTCGTGGGCCATATCATATTTGTGTTTGGAATAAAGCACCTGGAAACCATTTCCGGAATATCTTAGGCACTTTTTTATATTGGCCTGCACGTCTAACCAATGATACCCAAATTTTCCACCTCTATGGATCTGCATCGGCCTAAACTGCAGGTAATCAACGCCCATCCTTTTACTCAATGCCGCCGCCTTCTCCATATCGGTAGTCGTATAATCACAGGTAAGAAAGCCGACGCCTACGGTGCATCTGTTTTTCATTTTTCTCTTGAGACCTGTCAAAACCCCGATATTATCAACGACCTTACGGAACTCACTATCATTCATGCCGTGGGTAGACTGAAACGCCCGCGGCGAGCCGGCATCCAGAGATACCCTAATCCAAGTGCAGCTCTCTAATAAAGCCCCTGCTATCTTTTGATTTAAGAGCGCGCCGTTGGTGATAAAGCCTACGTCTAACCCGCTAGTCTTCGCCAATTCCACGGCCGATAAGGTATGGGGGTTGCAAAGCGGCTCTCCGCCTCCCGTGAATATCAACCCCCTCACCTTGGCTCTCGCTAATTGTCTAATGATGGATTTAGCGGTAACGCCTGAAAGCGCGCTTTTATCGGCGACTCTGAAATAGTTAACTACGCACTCGGGGCACTTATGGTTGCATAAATTTGTCATGTCCAGCTCAACGGTAACCGGCGGGGGATTAAGTCCCTCGAGCCATTCATTAACGCGATCCAGATGCTTTAATATTTTATCGGAGCTAAACTGCCGGACATCGGTTTCCATAGTCGCTTCTCTTGTTCTATTTCTTCAATAACCTGATTTTAATAATATTGTAAAGTCTATAAAAGAGAAGAAATAAACTATAGGATGCTAAATATATGAATACGAGAACATGAAGAATGAGTCTGGGTATAAATAAAAATAAATTTATAAACCGGCTGTTTCGAGATCTATATTTAGCTATATCCTGTCCTTCCCTGAATGTTAAAAACTCCCAAGGGTTCCTGAATCTCAAAAGATACCATTCGTTCCATCTATTATATAAAAAGAGCTGTGCATTCATGAACAATAACGCAACTATTATCGGCGTCTTGTCCAAAGACATTACAACCACAAAATCGTAACCCCTTCTGCTTAGGATTAACAACTTAATGGCTAAACTATATCTTTGCGGCCTAATCCATTTTCCCGGAAAGACAGCTTTGATATCTGGAAAATTTTCTTGAAGATAGCCTCTTCTATGTTCAAAAGAAAGGATTGCGACCTCGGAAGCCGGAATGCGCCTCTGTGTTTCCGCTACAACGCTGCGCAGGTGCTCCTGCGGGTAATAACCGTTATCCACAATAAGAACGGAGCGTCTCAAGATTTTATTTTGTTCATCGGTCAGGATCACAAAGACCCTTCCAAGTCCGCTTAGCATTTTACTCATTCAGTCTGTCCTTTGATTAACCTCGCATCACGTCTCGACTAACAAGCCGGCCCATTCATTGCAGGGACAAAAGTCTGAATCGCACGGCATGGGCTTATCCAGCAACTGAAAGTTACCCGCAAACAGGTTCCCCAATGATTGGGATTTATGGGAACCACATCTATACGCAGACCCGTCGGCTTTTAG
>JAQUMG010000115.1 GCA_028718265.1 Candidatus Omnitrophota bacterium | reverse complement strand
TACACCGGCTACTTCTACTATATCGCCTTTTTTTCCATAACTACCGACATACTGAATATCATCAATCAGCTCCTTATCGATCCATATCCCTATTGCGTTCGGACCGTCATTCACGCTCAACCATGCATGCTCACCGCGTATCATTATATCGCCCACAACTTCGCCCTGAAATGTGACGTTTTTTCCATCGTGCTGCTTAGCGTCCTTTATCAGCTCAGTACTTGAAATTGTCTGAGCATGACTTGGAATACAAAAGAGAATTATCACCAATGTACAAGCTGTCTGAAACAAAAAATTTTTCCTCATGTTTATTTACCCTTTATAAACGCTATAATGAATCCTACCAAAGCAAAAACGGATATCAGCTCAAGCCGCCCGGCCCACATCTCAATTATGTAGGTGACTTTAAGTACAACCGGCATACTTACATCAGTAATTCCGCAGGAAAGGCCGACATTCGCCGCGGCAGAAACCGATTCGAAAAGAGATTCTAAAAGCGGGTATCCCAACCCAACGCCCACAAGTGTGCCAATACCGTAAAGGAAAATATAGCCTAACGTAACGATCAAAACTGCTCTTACCTGTTTATCCTCCAGCAGCATAGTCTTTACGTGGTGAAATTTTTGCACCACTACTGCGCTATCCGGAAGCATCATTCTTTTGATATCCTCTCTAAATGTTTTAAAGATGACCCCCACACGCAGCATTTTAATACCGCCTGCGGTAGAACAAGCGCAGCCACCCAATGCCATAGCGATAATTAAAAGCGTAAGAGCTAAATCTCCCCATTCTTTAATAAATTGCTGAGCATATATTGTCATATATCCGGTAGTGGTATGACCGGAAATAAGCTGAAAGAATCCCTTGCGAAACAATGTCATAGCTTCAGAGTAAACTCCGAAATGTTTTAATGCGATTATACCCATTAAAGTAATAAACATAACAACGAGTAACAGCGTTCTCGTTTCAATATTTTTCCATATCTCTTTCCGGTTACCCGTCCAGAGCTGATAGTGCAGATTGAAATTGAACGATCCTAAAATCATAAATACTATTGTGACGATTTCGAACAATAGACTATGATAATACAGAATATTCTGCGACTGTGGCGCAAAACCGGCGGTATCAAAACCTGCCATAAAAATACATGTTGCATGGAAAAAGGCACTCGCAGGTTTTAATCCTATAGAAATACCGACGCCTCCCAATATAATCGTACCTAGAATTAAATACGTGATGCTGATCAGCCAGATAAACCGTGAGGTATGAATCACGTTTGGAACTAACTTCTCATCCCGCCCTTCTCCCATATACATCTTAAGAGCGCCGCTAGTACCTTCGATTAAAAACGAAATCGCAATAATGGCTATGCCCTGCCCGCCTATAAAAGGCCCAAGGTGCCGCCATAAATTATGAGTCCGGGATAAATGATCCAGGTCCTGCACCAAGGTCAGGCCCGTAGTAGTAAAACCTGACATGGTTTCAAAACAAGCATCAAGAAACGACTTGTAGTGGCCACTAAGAAATAACGGTATGGCTCCGAAGGCCATAGCCGCTAACCAGGAAACAGCAATTATAACCATCCCCTGGGCCATAGTTAAATCTTTCTTAGTTTGACAAACCCAAGTCAATAACAGGCCCATAAGAATAGTAATCTCTGCGCCGATTAAAAAATCGAGAGATGGGTCTGGGTCTCTAAATAAAACTAATCCAGCAATAAAAGGCACAAGCATAGTAAGCCCCAAACCTATTAATATCTTACCTAGGTAATAACCGATATTTTTAATGTCTGATAATTGTGGTCTAAGTATCATGTTAGTAGTGGTTAATTAGGGAAACCAGGAATGCTGCGCCCATAATCACAAAAGCGTAGGTGATTTCCCAAATGATTCCGAGTACTATGTTAAACAAAAAAATTAGCTTTTTCATTGCTATAACCCCTTATAAATAATTGGGTTAAATAAAGAATACCAGAGCATACCTCCTCTGGTATATAATGGTATTCTGTATTGAATCTCTACTACAAGTTTATCCTTAAGTCGCTAGATAGGCAAGTCAAAAAGGGGTCAAAAATGAAGGGTGAGGGTTAATCTTCCGAACGTAAGCGGTATCCGACACCCGGTTCGGTTAAGATATAAGTAGGCCTATCGGGATCAGGCTCAATTTTACTGCGTAAATTACTTATAGTTACGCGTAAGAGATGAAGGATGCCTTCGAAATCCTCGGTTTTATCCCATATTTCCCGGAGTATCTGCTGATGGGTTATAACCTTTCCTGCGTTTATAAGAAACAATTTAAGAATGTCATATTCAGTGGGGGATAAATCAATCTTATCGTCATCAATCATGACGAGATGTTTCGCAACATCCATAGTAACTTTTCCGACCCGCAGAGTTTCTTCTTTATCCAAAGGTAAGAGACGCCTCATTACCGCCCTAAGGCGGGCTAAAAGTTCTCCCGTAGAAAACGGTTTGGTAAGATAATCGTCGGCCCCTGCATTAAGTGCCGCGATTTTCTCAGACGGGTCATCTCTTACCGATAAAATAACAATCGGTATTTTAGTTCGTTTGCGAATTCTGGCAATAACTTCCATTCCGTCAATGTCGGGAAGACCCAAATCCAGGATAATGATATCTGGGTGGGAACTAACTGCTTCATTAAGAGCTTCCCTTCCTGTTGCAGCCTCAAAAACATTATAACCATAATAAGAAAGCGAGGTGATAAGAAAGCTTCTTATAGCCTTTTCATCATCTACGACAAGAATTCTTAGTTGTTCTTTTTCTGTCATCGTATATTTTACTCCATGGGAAGAATTATAATCATCGTCGTTCCTTTACCAAAATCGCTTTCGGCTGAAATCTGACCGCCGTGTGCCTCAATAATGCCTTTCGAAATACTGAGTCCGAGTCCGGTTCCGGAAGCATGCGTAGATCTTTCGACTCTGTAGAACTTTTCAAAAATACGCTTAAGGTCTTCTTTGGGTATTCCGCAGCCATAGTCTTTTATCTCAAGTCTCACTTTGGCGTCAATCATAGAAGCTCGTATATCAATGGACGAATTATCGGGAGAATATTTAAGGGCGTTATCAATTACATTGAATAATGCTTTAGCCATAAAAAGAAAATCCATCGGCAGTTCAGGCAGGTCTTTGGGAATATCTATTTTTATGCTTCTTTGGGTTATCTTATCTTTTACCTGCTCCAAACAGGTTCCTATAAGATCCCTTAAATCGCATGGTTTTTTGTAAATCCGCAATACGCCCGCTTCCATCTTTGTCATATCCAATAGATTATTTACAAGCCGATTAAGCCGGGCAGATTCCTCGTTGGCTGTTTCTAAAAGATCTCTTTTGTGCCTTTCGTCCAAATGTAATCTACCGTCCAAAAGCGTGGTTAAGGCGCCGGTTATTGAAACAAGCGGCGTCTTTAAATCGTGGGAAATAGAAGTCAATAATGTCGAATAAAGTTTTTCGGTCTGGTGCTGGATAAGATGCTCTCTTACTTTTGACGCAAAAGTACTGACTACAATACCAACGATTAAAAAAACGGTAAAAGTAAACAGGTATTGCAGATCGGTAACGCTAAGAGTCAGATAAGGCGGTACGAGGAAGAAATCGAACGCCAAAACGCTTAGAATAGAAGTTGTGATTGCAGGTCCCATGCCCCATCGTATAGCTATAAAAACAACAACTAAAAGATAGAACATGATAATATTGGTTGGTTCAAGGCGCTTTTTTACAAACTCTCCGAAAAAAGTCGTTACAAAAACTAAGCCTAAACTGAGCAGGTAAGGATAAATTTTCCACCGTATAACCGGTAAATATCGCATGATCTAAATTATACCATATCAGAGAGATGCGACGGTAGGCATATTTGCGAAGCACCTTATTATCTATTCTGAACAGCGGCTTTTATAAAAGCGGCGAATAACGGGTGCGCTGCATCGGGTTTTGATTTGAACTCAGGGTGAAACTGGCACGCCACAAACCACGGATGACTTTTTAATTCTATCATTTCGACTAAATTGCCTTTCGGATGAATGCCTGAAAATACCATTCCATGTCCTTCGAAGACATCTCTGTATTTATTATTAAATTCGTATCTATGTCTATGGCGCTCATGGATTTTACTTTTTTTGTATACTTTATATGCTTTTGACCCTTTTTTTACCACACATTGATAAGCACCCAGCCGCATAGTGGCGCCCTTGTCATTCACATTCTCCTGTTCCTCAAGAAGACTTATAACAGGGTATCTTGTATTTTTGTCAAATTCTGTTGAATTTGCGCTTTTCATCCTGCACACATTTCTGGCAAATTCAATGACAGCCGTCTGCATCCCTAAACATAATCCAAGGTAAGGAATTTTGTTTTCTCTGGCATACTGAATAGCTTTAATCTTTCCTTCTATACCTCTTGAGCCGAAACCGCCCGGAACCAGAATTCCGCGGACGCCTTCAAGATATTTTTGTGCCCCGTCTTTTTCGATATCTTCGGAATCTATCTTCCTTATTATGAGCCCGGCATCGTTAGCGATTCCTCCGTGTATTAAGGCCTCGTATATCGACTTATATGCGTCCTGCAGGGTTATATACTTTCCTACTACGGCTATTTCGATTTTCTTTGAAGGTGATTTTATGCGCCTTATCACGTTATTCTTCCATTCGCCAAGATCGCCGTCTTCGCATTTTAGATTAAGGAGCCTGACTATAAGTCTGTCAAGCTTGCTTTCTTTAAAATGAAGCGGCACTTCGTATATACTTTCTACGTCCAGGGCAGGAATAACGGCCTCTTTATCGACATTGCAGAACAATGCTATTTTTTCCCGTACTTCTTCCGATAAGGGCTTTTCCGTGCGGCATATTATTGCGTCGGGGATTATGCCTATCTCGCGGAGGGTACCTACGCTATGCTGTGTAGGCTTTGTCTTGATCTCGCCTGACGATTTAATAAACGGAACAAGGGTTACATGAATATTTATCGCGTAATCTCTCCCCACTTCAAGCCGCAATTGTCTTATTGCCTCAAGAAAAGGCAGACCCTCTATGTCGCCGACAGTACCCCCTATTTCAATTATAACAACATCCACTGTCTTTTTTTCCGCAACTTTTCTTATGCTATTTTTTATCTCATCGGTTATATGCGGTATTATCTGGACTGTTTTCCCCAGATAGTCACCGCGCCTTTCTTTTGAGATTACGGAATAATATATTTTGCCTGTAGTTATGTTATTGTCTTTAGTGAGTTCGGCGCTGGTAAAACGTTCATAATGGCCGAGGTCGAGGTCTGTTTCGGCGCCGTCTTCGGTGACATATACCTCTCCGTGCTGATAAGGATTCATTGTACCCGGATCGACGTTTATGTAGGGATCGCATTTGATAAGCGCTACCCTGAGCCCTCTTGATTCCAGTAACTTGCCTATAGAAGCAGAAGTTATGCCCTTGCCTAAGCTTGATATGACTCCGCCTGTTATGAAAATATATTTGGCCATTTTTTGCCTCTTTCTTATTGTGTTAACCCGCGCTACACGCTTTACTAAATCGCTACTATACTGATATCATTAGCATCCGCTTTGGCTATTACATCTTCGCGGTTGATAATCAGTGCCTTTTCCGCGTCAACGACAAGAACGGCCGTCTTAGCCTCTACTAGGGCATTCATGGTCCCCATGCCTATAGTGGGGATGTCGAATCTGGGATCCTGCGTCGGCGTAAGCAATTTGACGCAAACGGTACCCGGGCCGACTAATCTGGCAGCCCGCTTTATAGTATCATCGGTACCTTCCATCGCCTCTACCGAGACAATGCTCTTATTC
>JAQUMG010000114.1 GCA_028718265.1 Candidatus Omnitrophota bacterium | reverse complement strand
AAGAGAATCCAAAATATTAACTCGACATTTTCAGGGGGAGGGGTAGCTGAAATATTGAGCCGACTGGTACCGCTCTCAAACCAGTTAGGAATTGATGCAAGATGGGATGTTATCGAGGGGAATGACGCCTTCTTTGATGTGACCAAGAAATTCCACAACGCGCTTCATGGCAGGGATGAGAATATCAGCGATGACGACTTCGAAATCTTCATTCAAACCAGTCAAAAGAATATCGCCCAAATGCGTCTGGACGCGGATATCTATTTCATACATGACCCACAGCCTGTCATGTTGATTTCAAGAAAGACTGAATTACAGGCCAAATGGATATGGCGATGTCACATAGATGTGTCTCACCCCAATCAGCGGGTATGGGAATTTTTGTACCAGCATGTATGCAAATACGATGCTGCGGTCTTCTCTGCACCGGCTTTCTCCCCAAAACTGCCCATAAGGCAATTCCTGATTTCTCCTTCTATCGATCCACTGAGCGATAAAAACAAGGAGCTTTCAAAAGCTCAGATTGAAGCTGTGCTAAACAAATATGGTCTCGATGCCGAGAAACCCATGGTGGTACAAGTGTCAAGGTTTGACTATTTAAAGGATCCTCTTGGTGTCATCGAAGCATTCGAAATGGTAAGAAAAGGTTTTGACTGTCAGCTTGTGCTGGCAGGTGGTACAGCTACGGACGACCCTGAATCTGCTAAAGTACTTGGAGAAGTGAGGGACAGTGCGAACAACAATCCAAATATAAAAATATTACTTATTCCGTCTGGAAGCGACATAGAAATAAATGCATTACAGAGAGCAGCTACTGTCATATTTCAAAAGTCAATCAGGGAGGGATTTGGCCTGACCATAAGTGAAGCATTATGGAAGAGTAAACCGGTCGTGGCAACTGCTGTCGGCGGCATTCCACTGCAGATAAGAAATAAGTATACAGGGCTGCTTTGCCACAGTGTGGACGGGGCTGCGTATGCGTTAAAACAATTACTTAGCAATCCGGATTTAGCATCCCAACTGGGGAAAAATGGCAGAGAACACGTGAAACAAAACTTTTTAATAACACGCCATTTAAAAGAATACTTGCTGTTGTTTATTGCCTTAGATAATAAGTCTGATATTATTTATCTTTAGACAGGACTTGGGGGGACGTATATCACTTCTTCAGTATACTCTTTCTGGATAACATCTGATTGGGCGTAAGATTAAACTATAACTTTGACTGATCTGCCCCTAATATTTGTAACATTCCCTCAAATGCAATGACGCAGTCATCGGTATTTATGTTTAATAACAATGAGAAAAATCCTACGCATGGAATAACATTCAACGGTATGTATGTTCAACCATGAATAAAAATTACTAACGTCGATCATCCATATTAAAGAAAGACATTATTCTATATTCTCTGTACTTACAACAGATATTCCTTGAGTTTTCGGCTGCGACTGGGGTGCCTCAGTTTGCGTAATGCCTTTGCCTCGATCTGGCGGATTCGCTCCCTGGTTACATTAAACTCCTTACCTATCTCCTCCAAAGTCCTGGGCCGGTTATCTTCTAAACCGTATCTTAACGATATCACTCTTTGCTCACGATCACTTAATTCAGAAAGTACCTGACACAATTGAGCCTTTAACAATTCATGTGTAGCAATTTCATCCGGCGATAAGTTCATGCTATCTTTTATAAAATTCACGAGCTCAGTGCTTCCATCTTCACCAACAGGAGCTTCCAAAGATACAGTCCTTTTTGACATTACTAAGATTTCCTCTACCTTTTCTGATGGCATGTCCATAGCATCACCGATTTCCTCGATACTTGGTGCATCACCATATTTTTGAGACAGATTGTGATAGGTCTTATATATCTTGTTAATAGTCTCTGAAAGATGCACCGGGATTCTAATGGTTCGAGATTGATTAGCTATTGATCGCGTTATGTTTTGTCTAATCCACCAATGAGCGTATGTGCTGAATTTAAATCCTTTTCTGTATTGAAATTTCTCAACTGCCCGAAATAGGCCAATGTTACCTTCCTGAATAAGGTCTAGCAATGGCATTCCATATCCATGATATTTTTTGGCAACACTCACTACTAATCGCAAATTCGCTTCTATAAAGCGTTTCTCTGACTCGCTTGCTTTTCGCTTAATTTCATTAAAATGAGCCCTGAGATATTGGCTCTTGGTTTGAAGCTGTGCGATAAATCTTGAATTTATCGGCTCAGCTATCAAAGATTCGATATCGTTCCAAGCAGTTTCATTAAGCATGGTATGCAGTAATTCCATTGGTAAAAGTCGGCTTGTTACAGAAAAATCTACCAAGCTTTGCTCAATCTCTGATTCGGCATTACTATTTGTTTTGGCAATTCCTGTCACTAATTCAGGATCAATTACACCGTCGATAGCCGCCCGCAATTTAGCGTTGAAAATCGTCTTGGTAAAACTGCCAGTGCCATTAAGCTCAAGCAACTTCAATAAAGGAGTTACTATATGCCAAGTTGCAATTAAACGACGAAGCAAATAAATTATCATCTTAACAGAGGTGGAATAATTGTCCCGATGCTTAAGGATATATTCCTCAAATTTTACTAGATATTTTGCATCCTCTAATCTACTACAAAGTATTTGCTCTTCGTTCTTAGTTAGAAGCGATACTTCGCCTATCTCTTGGAGATAATAGACGATCGGATCGTTGACCTTTGCCTCCTTCTGTATCACTTCAATTCTAGATGTCGACTCAATCCTTTTGTCTTCCTTGTCCCAAAATTCCACTTGCGTGTGAATTGATGCCTCGTTTTCCCAAGAAGGATTAATAACTGAAGGATGATCGTCTGCACCATATTCGTCCCAGACGTTCTGGGCAATTTTAGTTGATTGAACATCAGGTCTCATAAACAATGATATCCTTAGCTTTTTAATAAGCTTTGTCTTTACTGTCAAATGTGGCTTGTTTTGGAATAATCGGTATAAAATGTTATTGGCACAATGCTATGTGCTGCTTGTTCATTTAAGCACGTGATAGTTCTGAATAATTATATGAACTCAAGCACGTATGCCATTAAGATCAGACTATTTAATATATTATCTATCCTCTTTTTCTGGACAGGTGATAACCTCTTCTATGGGGGCGAGACATGGCCTCATTAACATCGAGCGTACGGTCTTTAAATTTTTTACCCTTAAGTCCAGTGATTGCAGCGATAGCTTCCTCTCTTGATGCCATTTTAACAATCCCAAATCCCATTGATCGTCCACTTCGCCTGTGTTTAATGATTCCTACAGAAGTTACTTCTCCATATAGTTCAAACAATTTTTGTAAATCGACCTCAACTACTTCAGACGACAGATTTCCCACGTAAATATCCAATTATGTCCTCCTTATCAAGCAGTTACGTTCAAATAAATTCATTGTCTAAAACAAAATCTTCGATGCTCGTAACTTTACCATCGCACTTAGCTTGTTCATATTGCTGAGCACATATATCACAGATTCTGTAACGATCCCTCATAACCATAGATGTTATTGGTTTTGTATATCCACAATTATGGCAAAGTACATCTTGTTCTTGGTGCGGCTGCTTTATATTTTGTTCCTCACTGCTTTGGCGTATTGGATGCCTGAATAATTTGCACAGGGTGTTTATACAACAAACATTAAATATCTTGCCCCATGCAAAGGTGGTCAGTTTCACGCCGCAATTACTACACTGTGATTCAGCATGTTTATTGATCTTGGACATTTTCTACCTCCTTTATAGATCCTAAAATACTTTGCTAAACGTATTATGAAATTACGAGCAGAAAAGGTACTTCAGGGCATCCTATCTATAGGGGGAGTATCTGGATATTCTCAGATACAATGGTAGCATATAAACAAAATATTTACAAATAAATATATACACTCTACAATTATACGTAATATAAATATGCATAACTACAAATCATACTCAGCTTAAATATGCTACTTATGTAGCAGATAATATCGATAATATTTAGGGTTTTAAACTTGATAACATGATATAAAAATAAAAAGCATGTGTTAAATTAAGTGAATATAAGGCAGGCTGAAATCAACAGTGATAGCAAAGGAATAACTAGCTGCTATTTTTGGAGCTGTTCAGTTGCACATAACCGGACGCTATTATCCGGATCTTGGTATTACATCGGGGGCAGACGAACTCAATACAAATGCTCTCTCTCATCATCCGCTCTTCAAGAGCATCAATAATTAACTCAAGATTGCTTAAACGTTGATCTATAATTTCCATCAATTGTTGTAGATCATGCACGAACAGTATCCTGTAAATTAAGTTGGAATATCCACTGTACACTTCTTAATATTAGATAATTGAATTCGAATTCGAAGTGCTTAGTTACACCTATAATTCATATCAATTGTCTTCCAATTCTGCTGAATATCAGCTTTAATGAAAATAGACAACAAATAGTAGAGGGCAGTCGAAAGTAACCCGTAAAGGGCAAATTAATCGATGTCAACTCTGCATTATTAGATTAATACTTATATGAGTTTAGAATATCTCAACTTCCTCGACGGTTATTTTTACGACACTTTGTACTTTCATATATTTACCAGCCAATTCAGCCGCCACATTATTGAATAGCTCACCTGATCCCAATATTTCACCAGTTCCCCAGACACGCACGCCCTTTCTCGTAGCAGCATCCAAACAAAGAACAGCAACCTGCGGATTTTCCCTAATGTTGGCTACAGTACGAGGTGAAGATATGTGAGCAAATAGGATATGCTCATCATCTAGAACACGTAACGAGCTTTTTGCCGAAACATTCGGTTTGCCACTTTTACTCGCTGTAGCCACAATGGATGGACGAATTTTGTTAACAGCAGCCTTTGCTTCCTCAGTCAGTTTTACCATGTTAACCTCCTATTAATAATCGATATACAAATTAATCCCTGACTATATGTAAACGTCATAACACGGAAGACCATTTTTAGTGCCATTGAACTTAAAATCTCGAATAATTGCATGGAATTTTTCTGGAATGCCGACAATTAGTCCACCGATTGCAGGCATTGAATTTTGTATGATTGCCTTCCCCGCTTCAATTAGGTGTCCTGTTTCAGAGTCATAGATATTCCAATAGGCAACTACACTTTTATTTCTCATGATCTCTCCTAATAATTAGCTATCACGTTATATATTTTCATTATCACCATGAAGCAGAATAAGGGTTGAAAAATGGTGCCCTTGCCCAGTCTTTGGATTGATTGAATAGCCCTCTTTTTTGATTTACATCGTCTTTGCCTTGTCTTTTAAAATAGTTCTGTGCTTCTGCGCTCTTTCTATATGCCGCCCATTCTTGTGGATTATGATAAAGAACTCGTTTTTGATTTGCATCTCCGTTATTGCGTCTGTGCAAAACTCGCTGCGATTGGGCACTTTTTCTGTACTCGGCCAATTCCTGAGATCTATGTAAAGTACTTCTTTTTTGATTAACTTCCCCATCGCTGTGTCTTTGAGAAAATGATTGAGTCGCTGCGCTCCTTCTGTATGCAGCCCATTCTTGAGGATTATGGTAAAGGCCATGTTTTTGATATGGTTTCTCATCGCTACCTCCCTGAGAAAATGATTGCGCTTCTGCACTTTTCCTGTATTGCGACAACGTACTCAGCCTTTGATATACCCCCTCCCTATGGACTGCATCATTTGTATTTACGATAGTTTCAGTTTTGGAGTAAAAATGTCCATCTCTAAACTCTTCTAAGGTGTTCACCATGCTCCTTAACCCAGGTAGGGTAAATAGAGCTACCAAGAAACGCAGGAATCCAGATATTAAAAAGAGACCTAAAATTGAAGA
>JAQUMG010000113.1 GCA_028718265.1 Candidatus Omnitrophota bacterium | reverse complement strand
TATTCTCCTATCTGGTCAAGCCTGCTCCACAGATCAACGATATGCCGCGAGGTTATTTTCCAGTCTTTTATTTCTTTAGGTTTTCCGTTTTTTGTGTCTTTTTCCGGCGCGGCTTCATTCAATATATCGATAGTCTTGTTTATAAGCGCTATATCTTCCTCGATAAGTCCTATGTCCGTCCCTTTTGGTGCCTTGCAATGTTCTACATGCAGAATACCGAGGGAACGCAGTTTTTCTACCGCATAAGCAGCGTCCTTTGACTGCGTTATAACAGCGCTTTTCTTCATGGGGACTATCATACCGTCACTTCGTTTCTTTCTATCTTACGTTTGGCCATCTTACTGCGGCCGACGGCATTTGCCATCTGGTCGCCTATGTATATCTTTATCAGTCTTATAGCTTCGCTGGCCTCCGGTATTTTTACCTTTTCAAAAAGATTTACGCGCTGTGTCGTAATACGCAGTTCATGGCGCAGGATAGCGAGCCCTTTTCTTATGACAGATATTTCTTCCCGCACGGAAATTATTGTTCTAAGCGCTTCAACCGCACTGTCCACCCATAAAGGAGCAACAAAAAGATCATATTCTGCGGGTTCGAATTCGGCGCTGACAAAGACGGGAATATCTACGCCCGCTATATTTCGTGAGTCGGTAATTATTCCGGCGGGTACGATCATCGGTTTTACATCCACACTTTTATCGGTAAGCAGCCCCGCCCAGACTTTTGCGGCGTCTCTTTTTGTCATTTCGGCGCGCTCTTTTTCCTCAAGAGTAACCGCCTGCCGTAATATTTCAAATTGTATCTGCTGCTTTTTAAGCTGAAGCGTAGGCAGATATCTCTCATACTGTTTTAGAGCATCTCTCTGCCTTTTTAATTCACCTTTTGTCAGTTTGATTTTAGCCATTTTGTTTGGGCCAGTATTTTTCTATAAGTGCGTTCTTTATCCCTGTTTCTTCGGGATTAAAACACTCCGCCATGATCGCCCACCCTGCATCAAGAGCCTTCTCAAGCGGGATATCGACCTTAAGCGACATCATTTCTTTTTCAAATAATTCGCCGTAACGTAAAAGCTTCTTGTCCCAGGCGCTCATCTGAAAACCCATCGCCCTTTTTTCCAGAGTTTCGCGGTAATTCGCGAAAAGCTGGATCATCGTATCCATTATTGTCCTGTGATCGTCGCGTGTTTTACCGTTTACCTGCTGTTTAAGACGACTCAGCGAACCGAACGGTTCTATAACGCCGTTTTTGAGATAAAACTGCCCTTCGGTAATATAGCCGGTATTGTCGGGTACCGGATGCGTAACATCGTCCCCGGGCATCGTTGTAACGACCAGGATCGTAATGGAGCCCGCTCCTTCAAAATCGACCGCCTTTTCATAACGCGCTGCTAGCTGGCTGTACAAATCCCCCGGATAACCGCGGTTGGAGGGGACTTGTTCCATAGTTATGGATATCTCTTTAAGGGCGTCGGCGAAGTTAGTCATATCGGTAAGAAGTGCGAGGACGCGTTTCCCCTCTAGGGCAAAATGTTCCGCGACTGCCAGGCTCATATCAGGGACAAGAAGGCATTCTACGACAGGATCGGCGGCTGTGTGTATAAAGAATATAGAGCGCGAAAGAGCGCCGTGCTCCTCAAGGGTATTCTTAAAGAAGAGATAATCGTCATACTTTAACCCCGTACCTCCGAGGATTATTATATCGACTTCCGCCTGTATAGCGATTCGCGCGAGCAGTTCGTTATATGGCTCGCCGGCTATGGAAAATATGGGCAGCTTCTGGGAGACAACGAGAGAATTGAATACATCTATCATGGGAATACCGGTACGAATCATCTTATTCGGTATTATCCTCTTGGAAGGATTAACCGGCGGACCGCCTATGTCTATAAGATTTTCGGAAAGCGCGGGACCTTTATCAATAGGCTTGCCGCTTCCGTTAAATATACGGCCGAGCAGGTCTTTCCCGCTTGATACGCGCATCGGGTATCCTAAAAAGCGGACTTTGTCACCCGTGGATATCCCCTTGCTTCCGGCGAAGACCTGCAAAGATACTCTTTTCCCGTCAAGTTGTATAACCTGCGCCAAAGATATGCCGCGACGCGTCGTGACTTCGGCTATATCCATATACCCTATGTTTTCCGCCTCAACTATTATAACATCACCTGCGATCTGAAGGATTTCTGTATATATCTTATGCATGTTTCCCGCCTGCTATTAAAGATAGGATCTCTTCTTCCGTATGCCTGAATTCGTTGCTCTCCCACGCAGTAGAGTTCCACGTGCGGAACATCTGTCTTAATTTCTGGAAAAAATGCAGCGCTTTCTCCTTGTCCGCCGCAGTGAATTCGGCCTCAAGAATATTTCTGTTTATGAAACTAAAAATATATTTCTGCCTCTCTTCCGTCGTCGCCTCATCAACGGGATCAAAGGCATTCTGCTGTAAATATACAAAATCAAAGAACTCGCCTTTAAGATAATCTATGTAATCTTTTAAGTTCGTGCCCTCTTCTCCTACGACCTTCATCATCTGGGCGACATCGTGGCTTTTTTTGAGTACTTCATGACCTTTTTGGGACTCTTTTTCTTCTATAAAACTTATGTATTTGGACCAGCTTATTAAAGGGTCTATCGCCGGATATCTGCGCGCGTCCGAACGTTCCCGGGAAAGGCCGTGAAAAGCACCGACCACCTTTAATGTTGCCTGTGTGACCGGTTCCTCAAAATTTCCTCCCGCGGGGCTTACTGTGCCGCCTATAGTGACTGAACCTACGCTCCCGTCATGAAGTCTTACTTCTCCCGCCCTTTCATAAAAAGAGGCGATACGCGATTCCAGATATGCCGGGAAGGCTTCTTCCCCCGGTATCTCCTCAAGCCGGCCGGACATCTCTCTCATCGCCTGAGCCCATCTCGAAGTAGAATCCGCCAGTAAGAGAACATGCAGGCCCATTTGTCTATAATATTCGGCGATAGTAACCGCCGTGTACACGCTTGACTCTCTCGCAGCCACAGGCATCGAACTGGTATTGCATATGATGATTGTCCTGTCCATAAGAGGCTTGTTGGTTTTCGGGTCAATAAGCTTCGGAAAAGTCTTTAAAGTTTCTACGACTTCGCCCGCCCGCTCACCGCATGCCGCTATCACGACTATATCCGCCTCCGCGTGCCGGCCTGTCAATTGCTGCAAAACTGTCTTGCCGGCGCCGAACGGGCCGGGTATGCAGTATGTGCCGCCTCGTGCGACAGGAAAGAGCGAGTCTATAAGCCGCATCTTTGTGACAAGAGGCGTTTTGGGTTTCAGTTTCTCAGTATACGCCTGGATCGGTATCTTCACGGGCCAGGTCTGTTCAAGAAAAATGTCATGGATCTTTCCGGTATTGTCCCTGACCTGGGCAATAGGCTCCCGCATGTTATATTGTCCCTTCCCGGCTACTTTTATGACTTCGGCAATACCCTGAAAACCGAAAGGAATCATTATATAATGTTTGAATATCTTTTCAGGCACAAATCCTATTTTGTCGCCTGCCCTTAATTTGTCTTTTTCTTTTGCAACGGGAGTAAATTCCCACTTTGCGGCGTCGGGCAGCGCTTCAAGATAGACGCCCCGCTTTATAAAGAATCCGTACTTAGCAGCAAGCTCCGGGAGCGGGTTTTGCAGGCCGTCGAAGATCTGGCCCAAAAGGCCGGGGCCGAGCTCCACCGAAAGAAGCTCATTTGTAAATTCAACTTCTTCGCCTATCCTGAGACTCGTCGTGCTTTCGTAAACCTGTGTTTCGGCGCGTTTTCCTCTTACGCGAATGACTTCGGCTTTGAGGCGTTCGCTCCCGTGAATAATATACGCGACTTCATTCTGAATAACAAAAGAGTCTATTTCTACCACGACCATATTACCGTTTATCTTTATTATACGCCCCGTTCTTTTCATATCAGCTTAGTGCCTCCTCAAGAATCCGCTCGCGCTCCGCACTCCGTACCCTCTCCCATTTTTCCAGAATCAGAAGTTTATATGCGTAAGCGATTAAAACATCTATATCAAAATAATGAGCCGCGGTTATCTCATCCAGGGCATGCCACCTTTCCTGATCCAGCATCTTTTCCGCCTCGGTAAGCGAGGGGATCCTGTGCGCATTCAGTGCGATATGGCTTATCGCCGGTCCGTCATGTCCGTCCAGCCGCAGATATTTAACCGGATCGATATGTTTACGCGCTGCGCGTATCTTGACCAACTCATTCCTTAACGCCATATCAAATCTGCCCCACTCCTTTAACGCGGGAAATAAATCATCATATACATGCTCGTCCCCGCGGTAAATCGCTTCAAGCAATGCCGTTTCGTGTTCAGGTATGAGATCCCTGCACATCATAAGAAACTTCTCATATGAAAAAGGTATTTTCATGCCAAATTGAAGCATCGGCAGACTTGATATCAGATAAATATAATAAGCCGCCATTTTATCGCTCTTTATTTTCCTGTCGCGCCCTTAAGCAGAGTATCCAGTTTTGGATAGACGTACGAACCAATATACTCGGCAAGGGCTTTGTCGGTAAAATCATAATGCGATTTCCCGCCGTCAAAACCTATGGTGAACCCGCCCGTTATATCTTCCGACGGATGAATGATTATACCTTTTACGATTTCCTCTTTGATGCCGCCCATAAGGGCTTCTTGTACCTTTTCGGCGTCTTCCTTCCTAAGCGTAATAATCGTACTGTTTTCCCCGCCTTTTACGCATTCTTTGATAAGTGCGGTAATGATATCGGCCATCTCCCGGCCGCTCAGAGCGCCGCGTATCTCGGCAAGAATTACTCTATCGAGTGTTGAATTTATCTCCTTTCGAAGAGAAATAAGAAAATCGCGCGCTGCCTGATCAAGCAGCGCTCTGCCGGCCGCCGTGGCTTTAGCGGCGTCTTCTTTGGATTTCGCGATTATACTCTGCGATTCTTTCTTCGCCTTGTTTATGATCTCTTCCGCGCGCTTCCTGGCTTCGTCTTCAATGGCGCGCGCTCTCTCGTCAGCGGCCTTTATTCCTTCTTCGCGTATCTTTTCGATCAAATTCTTAAGTTCTTCTGCCATAGATAATCTCCCAGAATTATATTCTTGAACCGGGTTTTGCGATGGGGACATTCTCATTGCAAAGCGGGCAGTCTTCTTTTCCGAACGTCTCAATATTGAGAGTCATAAGCGTTTCGAACTTGACCCCGAAATCCGTTTTTCCGCCGCTTCTGTCGACAATAGAAGCCGTCCCGGCTATTTTACCCCCTGCTTCTTTTGCTATATTTATCACTTCTTTTATTGAGCCGCCCGTTGTAATAACATCTTCGACCACGAGTACCTTGTCGCCCGGGTTTATCCGGAATCCGCGGCGCAGTTTCATCTTCCCTTCTTCGCGTTCGCCGAAAATGCACCGGACGCCCAGCGAGCGGGCTACTTCGTGCGCTATTATTATGCCGCCTATCGCCGGACCGGCCACCACGGTAATGCCGTCTTTTTTAAACTTCTCTCCTATAGCCCTTCCGAGCCGTTCAGCGTCCTCAGGATGCTGAAGTACTAACGCGCATTGAAGGTAATGGCCGCTGTGCAGGCCGCTTGTAAGCCTGAAGTGGCCGCTTAGGAAAGCGCCTCTTTTTTTAAACATTTCCATTACTTCCGTATTTTTCATCTTTTCCTCTTTACTCACTTATTTCGCTTATTATTTTCTCTGCCGCGGCCTTAGGATCTTCCTGCGCGGTTATCGGCCTTCCTATGACCAGATAATCGGCACCGTTTTCAACCGCTTCTTTCGGAGTCGCGACTCTTTCCTGGTCATTTTTCTGGCTCCACAAGGGCCTCACTCCCGGTGTGACTAT
>JAQUMG010000112.1 GCA_028718265.1 Candidatus Omnitrophota bacterium | reverse complement strand
TAAGAGTCTCCTCACAGGCATCTTCTTCCGTCATCGAAGAATCTCTGTCCGTAAAGTTATAATCCCAGTATGTACGTATCTCGGATTCTCCCGCATTATTGATTCTAATAATTCTGGCCGGCGGTAACATATCGATCCCCTTAAAAAATGTGTGAAATCTGAAAATATTCTGAAAAGTAAAATACTCGTTGAGGGCGTCATAGTTGACTTCTATTCTGTAGCCGGGGTGCTGCAGGATGGCTTTGATCTCTGAGGCAAATACATATTCTTTGCCGTTTTTCCACAGATAAAGCGGCTTTATTCCGTAGCGGTCGCGGGCAAGAATAAGCTCTCTCTTTTTCGCGTCCCAAAGGGCAAAAGCAAACATTCCGTTGAGCCGCGGAATCAGATCCAGCCCCCATTCCCGGTATCCATGAAGAATGACTTCCGTATCGGTGCGCGAATTAAACCGATAACCGAGATTCTCCAGCTCGCGGCGCAATTCACGAAAATTGTAGATCTCGCCGTTATATGAAACGACAAGTTGCCTATCCGCTGTAAGCATCGGCTGATTACCCGCCGGCGTCAGGTCTAGAACGGCAAGGCGCCTATGCCCCAAAGCAATATCCCTATCAATAAAATGACCCTCACCGTCAGGCCCTCTGTGAGCAATTGCGTCGGTCATCTTTTTGATAAGCCCGCGTTCTATCGATTCCTGGCCGGGCCGGTAGATTCCGGCTATTCCGCACATAAATTACACCTTATTAATTAGTTAAAATACTGTCTGCCGTATATAGGTTGTGTTGAATTTTGTCATTTATACACTTATAGGACTCACCGCAAGTGTGCCCTATCCACTGATCGCAGGAACTGCATTTAGAATCGGGGTATTCGCGGCGTATTTCGTCAAGTCTATGTGAATCCCATATTTCTTTAATGCTGCTCCCATTTGCATTGAGCCGGTTTTCCGTTTCCCAAATATGATTACATCGCGAAACAGAACCGTCATAAGCTATGACAAGCGTGTCTTCGAGTTTCGGGCAAAAATTGCGGGGATGATCAACAAAATGGCCTGACTTTCCGAATATCCCGTCTTTACTATGTTCATCATAAATGCGTATACTGTCAAATCCTCCCAAATCAGCGGAATTTATCAATAGGCTGCAGATTTCGCCGGTAGTTTTTTCATTTTTGACAAAAGAAACTTGGACAACCGGGGATTTACCGTGCTTAAAAGCTAAGAATGACTTTGCGCGTTCATACCCTGTTTCATTATGTATGCTGAAAGTAACAAACTCACAATCAGCTAACGTTGCCGCATATCTGCCTTTAACAAGCATTCCGTTCGAAGCTATGTGAACCCGGAGGGATTTGTCCAGGGCGAATCTGAGGAGTTCTGAAAATTCAGGATGAAGCAATGATTCTCCGCGCCAGAAAGGAAGTATGATCGAGTGCGGTGAATCGCCGGATATTTCATTGATAAGCCTGCGCCACAGATCTCCGGACATATGGCCGTCTTTTTTTTCTATGTAACGGCGCGGGCACATGGAGCAGGACAGGTTACATGCAGCTGTAAGTTCAATGACTATTCTCTGTGGATAATCCTGTATTTTCATACTTTCTCATTTAAAACCGTAAGACGGCCCTGGCAACTTTTATATTCTGCTCCGCATGCCTTGCACTTTGATATATTCCCCTTTGACATAAGTGTTACGCCGCATTTGCATGCCCATCCTATCTGCCTGGCCGGAACACCGACAACCAAAGCATAATCAGGCACGTCCTCTTTAACAACTGCGCCGGCGCCTATGAACGCGTAGGAACCGATAGTTACTCCGCAGACGATGGTTGCGTTTGCTCCGATTGTGGCCCCTCTCCTGACCAGTGTAGGCAGGAATTCATTTTTTCTCTCGATAAACGCCCGCGGATTATAGACATTGGTAAAAACGCAGCTGGGTGCGCAAAATACCTCGTCTTCAAGAGTTACACCTTTATATATCGAAACATTGTTCTGGATTTTGCAGCTATTACCGATAATGACATCCGGGCCGATAGAAACATTCTGCCCGATGATACAATTTTTTCCAATTTTTGAATCCTTTAATATGTGGGAAAAATGCCATATCTTAGCGCCTTCACCGATAATTACATTTTCATCGATGTGGGAAGAAGGATGAACGAAAAATCTCTTATTTTTGGAATTGTGCCCGGGCATTTATAACTCCGCCATAGGAAATGGCTCATAGCTAGTTGAGTTTTCTGCTTCTTCCAATACTCTCAGGACCCTCAGGCCCTCCTCGCCGTCAGTTTTCGGCGTAATTCTCCGGGAGGCGCATTCGATAAAATGTCTTAACTCTTCTTTTAGGGGTTCTTTTTTCTCCACCTCAACGCTATAGTGTTCTGCCTTATAGGCTATGGGGATGTTTCCGCTATTCCATTCTATTTTATGAGGATAGATAAACAGTTTCTCTTTAGTTAAATCATCAAAAACCGCCATTGCCTTTGAGCCAACCACGATCAATTTTTGTTCTTTAAAGGGGTGCAGCCAGCTTACAAAAATATGCCCTTTTATGTCATTTTTAAACTCCAGTGCACTCAACGTAACATCACAAATCCCCTTATTTAGATACTCCGCCTTAAAACACCCTACTTTTACAGGCTCATCGCCGACCAGCATTAAGATAACCGATATATCGTGGGGGGCAAAACTCCATAAAATATTCTCCTCAACCCTTAGCTTACCGATATTGAGCCGGTTCGAGTAGATATACCGGATATCGCCTAATGTGCCTTTTTCTATAAGTTCTTTCAATTTAATAACGGCGGGATGATATTGCAGAATATGGCCTACCATCAATATCCTGTTTCCTTCCTTAGCCAAATCCACCAATTCTCTGCCATGCTTCAGATTGAGGGCTAACGGTTTTTCCACAAGGACATCTTTACCTGCATTTAAGGCCTGACTGACCAATTCGTAATGCGTAGCGGCGGGTGTAGCGATAACTACTGCGTTTATTTCCGGATCGGCTATTATATTCTCAAAATAAGGCGTGTAATTTACGTCCGGAAATTCTTTTTTCCTGCTTTCTATGGTTTGCGGATCGGAATCACAGGCCATATGCAGCACTTCCATTTCGTAGAGGTTTCGTAAGATGTTTTTGCCCCAGTAACCCAGCCCTACCATGCCTACTTTGACCATGTTTCTCCTTCTTTTATTATATAATAATAGCGTATTATTATATCATTAAGACAAGAGTAACTCAACTAATTTTTGTATTCCGGCCCACCAATATAAAAGGCATCTCTCATATTCTTACTTCTAGAGAGATGCCTTTTATATTTGTTAACAATACTTATTGCGTTATGCTATTTTTGCTTCTAATTGTTTTTTACTTAATTTATAGGCTTTCCTGCCGCACAATTTCTTCTGAGGACAACCGCCTGTCCAGCAATACAAACATAGCTTTTCCTTAGGCACATCTATCGCTTTAACCATGTCGCCTACGGTCTGATACCTGATCGTAGTAACTTCCAAATCATCGGTAATCCACTTAACCATCTTATTATATTTTTCGGAATTATGGTCGGTATATTCGGACACATCTTCCAGATCATGCCCTTCTATGCTGCAAATGGCCTTTCGCGCCGCTAATTCTTTTATGCTTCTTGTGGAAAGATTAAATTTGCAGGGAAACATAAGCGGCGGACAGGCCGGGCGAACGTGAATCTCTTTGGCTCCGGCATCCCACAACTTTTTAACGGTAAAGTTCTTCAATTGCGTTCCCCTGACTATGGAATCTTCACATACCACAATGCGATTACCGTCGATAATCTCTTTAATGGCTATAAGTTTCATCCTGGCTACCAGGTCGCGCGTATCCTGCGAAGGCGGCGTATAACTCCTGCCGTATCCCGGCGTGTATTTAACCAGCGGCCTTCTCAGCGGCTTACCCGACTCCATGGCATACCCGATGGCATGGGCGACGCCCGAATCCGGCACGCCGGAGACGACATCTACTTCTATGTCTTTATCGCGTTTCGCCAAAAAGCGTCCGCATCGTTCTCTTACGATTTCCGTATTAATGCCCTCATAGTTGGAGGCCGGAAAACCCGTATATATCCATAAAAATGTACAGATCTGTTCCTGGTCTCTGCCGGGTTTCAGCGCTTTCATCCCGCTTTCGGTTATCAGAGTAATTTCTCCCGGCCCGAGATATTTAACTACCTCGAAATCGCTGTTCGGAAAAGCACTCGTTTCGGAAGTAACTGCCCATGCGTCATTTCGTTTTCCGACGATGAGCGGCGTGTATCCGTACCTGTCTCTGGCGGCATAAACTCCGTCTTTATTCAGCAGCAAAAGCGAGCAGGAACCCTCTATGGCCTCGAACATTTTTTCTATACCGTCAACAATATCATCACCCTGAGTAATCATCTTGGCGACAAGTTCCGTGGCGTTCACGGCTCCCTTGCTGACTTCACTGAACGACATGCCTTTGTTTAATAAGTCCTGCGCAAGTTCATCGGTGTTTTCTATATAACCGTTAGTAACTACGCAGAACGGGCCGAATTTTGATTTTAAATAAATAGGCTGCTCCTCGAGCGCACTTATGACGCCAATACCCTTATTGCCCTTCATCCGGTGATAATCTTCGTAGAACTTTGACTTAAACTGACTCTGGCTTATATTGTGGATATGGCGCGAAAATTCGCTGCCCAGAACGGCCATGCCGCCGTATTCCGTGCCTAAATGCGAATGGTAATCCGTTCCGTAAAATAATATTTCCGCACAATCCTTTTTAGAAGCTACTCCGAAAATACCGCTCATCGTTACAGCCCTTTCTTATTTTAGTGCTTCCATCCCCCGACGGCATATCTCTTTAGCATAATCCGTCCAGACACCCTGCCCCCAATACCTGAAACAGCTGGTCTGCGACAATAAAAGGTAAAGAAGCGCTTTCTTGTATCCGGGATCTCCGGTGTCCGCTTCCCCGTTATTGTACTTCTCGTGGAATTTTGCGCTAAGCTTGTTTATGGGATCCAGCACATTTTCATATCCATGGACCCAGTTTTTATCGTTGGTCCATGAGCCCCTGTCAAGATTGAATCCGCCGTCTTTTTCATGGACTATTTTAATCGCCTCATCGCACGCCCCGGGGTGATAATCTTTCACATATTCCCATACGCGGTACTGCGATATAGGCTGAATCGGTATAAAAGATTTTTCGTCTATGCCTTTTCCTTTTATGAATTCCAGATATTCGGATCCGTTCATGGCAACAACGCCTTCGGAGCCCACTTCATTGAACACCTGTTTATACATGGGAGGAAACTCGTTCATCACAACGCCGCCGTTTTCGCCGTCCCCTATCTGGAATACGAATGGCGGGACGTTTTTACCGCCGTATTCTTCCCGATGTCTTGTCTGCGCTTCATAATAAGGCTGCATCTGCCCTATTAGCTTATTGTCGGATCCCTGCGTCTTTATTATAACGGCGATTTCCAATACTTCTCCGCTGGAATTTTTGGCAACCAGCTTATGCGGAAAATTCGGCTTTCTTATTCCTCTGCCGTCCTGATTTTCGACGGTATGCTCCTGAACCATCAGCCATTCATAGCCGCATTCCTTAAGCGCTTTTACGTATTCAAAACAGACGTCGGGATGAATCGGAAGATGCATCTCCGGCGGTGAGAATCCGTTTACGCGCCTGAGTGCCTCTGCTCCGAATATAGAGGCAAAATGGCTGCGCCATGCCATCATGTGAAGTTTTATGTCCGGAACGGGCGTTGATGTCACAACCGCGTGCGACCACATCGTACCCGTCCATTCTACATACGGATAATATTTTTTGTCCGATGTAACAAGTTTCAGGTTATTTAAAACGCGCTCCTCCCCCCTTTGCTCAAGGCCCCACAGGAGATTGCCGGAATAGTCCAGCATG
>JAQUMG010000111.1 GCA_028718265.1 Candidatus Omnitrophota bacterium | reverse complement strand
AATGGCTACGATGTGTTATATGACGATAGGAACGAATCGGCGGGTGTAAAATTTAAAGACGCCGACCTGATAGGCATTCCCATAAAAGTAATAATAGGCGAAAAGAACGCAAAAAAAGATATGGTCGAAGTAAAAGACCGAAAAACCGGCAAAATCGACCAAATCCCCTCCAAAGACCTTGAATCCCACCTGAAAACTATAATCAAGTAAAAATTTTCTTCACAGCAGTCGAATGTGCTGTGTCGAGTGGTTCGCAGGGACGCTCGGGCCGCTCCAGCGGCGGCCCTCGCTCGGTAAAATTTTTTATGCCGCCGCTATTTAACACTAGCGGACCAAGGCATAAAAAATTTTAATGCCCTACTCACCACGTCGCTACATCACATTTCTAAAAGTCGAAAAATTTTCCGGACAGCGAATTCTTAGTGATACACAAAGCGCTGATTTACTAGCTGAGCTAAATTCGTGAGTGATTAAATATTATATCTTGACATTTTATCAAGAATATATTATAAATATTAGAAAGATTATATAGATTATAAAATTTGGAAAGGTATAAATATGAAAACTGGTAAGTCAGGTTTAAAGCAGCGAATAATAGAAGAAATGACAGTTGATTATTCAAATTCATTGGAAAAGAATTTCGATTTAGCAAAACAGTGCATACGTATAACCAAGGATGGGAAAATTGATATTCTAGTTAAAGATAAGGTGACTGGTACTGATCAAATTTTACTATACCTCATAGGTAAGCTTTACGCCAAGGAGGCGGGGCTGACACCCGCAGATGATGTCTCAAACAAGGAGTTGCTTATTGAGTTGGGAATCCCTAAAGGCTCTTTGCTTCCATGGTTAAAAGAACTTCGCGATAGAAATAAGATATCGCAAGTCAAGAAAGCAAAATATAAGCATCACAGTATTTCGGTAAATTTTGTTGAGAAAACACTCCAAAGCATAGAAAAGAAACTTAGGAAGAATAACTAGAGGGAGGTTGTAGAATGAGCATCGAAAAAATAGAAGGAATAATACAGGAGCACGAGAAAAGAATCATTGCCCTAGAAGTAATTTTGAAAAAAGATAAAGCGTCGAAAATTAAGACAGGTAAAAAATCACTCCCGGATTATATCGTAGAATTACGCGATAAAGGGTTTTTCTCAAAACCTAAGACTGCCGAGGAAGTCCATGAGAAGCTTGAAGAAAGCTATTCTTGTGCTCTTAATAGAGTGGCAGTTGCTCTTATACGTCTTTGTGCGAGGAGGGCTCTTAGAAAGACGTATAAGATGATTTCCGGAAAAAGCTCCATTGCTTATACATGGTAACAAATAATATGACAGTCAAAATAGTTCCAGACGCTTTGAAAATTTTGTGGGGGAAAAATTTTTTTAATGATAGAAAAGCTACGAGTATCATTAGAAAAGAAATAGCAAAATTCGGATTGCATCCTACCCCTCAAAATTTACATGCAGCATTAACCCGCGCGAGGTATCTAAAGTCGTGCGGACCAAAAAAAAGCGGTTTATATATACAAAAATATGCTAGCAATAAACCATGCCTAAATGAGGAAATATTACCAGGAAGGCTTAGGACAGTTTTAAAAAAATATTTTGAATACGAAATAAAGGATTTGGAATTGAACTTTGGTAGAAGCGGAACATGCACTGCTTTTCTATTGAGAAAAATTCTTGAAAAATTAATTTTTTTAACATTTGCAAAAAATAGCTTATCCGATAAGCTAAAAAACAAAGAAAGTGGCGATTTTATATCTCTTGCAACAATGCTCAACTTAGCTACAAATCATAATATTCATGGTAAGCCATTTTTAACACCAAAGACAGCAAGGGCAATTGCAGGAATTAAATTCCTAGGCGACACATCAGCGCATAATTTTTTGGTGAATGTCGAAATGGAAACTATTATACCTCAACTGCCCTTTATTATTACAGCCTATGATGAGCTAGCAAAAAAACTGTAAATATGTATCGAAAGAAAGATTGTGTTATAAGGATGACAAAAAAGTGAGGTGGGGATGAGTGAAATAAAAGAAAGGCTAGATGATTTTGAAAATAGATTGCAGATAATCGAAAAAGCTATTTTTTCTAAAAAAGTAAATGCCAGAAAAATAGAGGAAAACTACAAAGGGTTGGCGGGTGGATTGCGGTATTTAATTAACGCTAATTTTTTTAGTAAGCCAAAATGTCTCAAAGAAATTAAAAATGAACTAGAAAAAGAAAATTATTATTATTCACTTCCTGGTATTTCTAGCACGCTTAGTGAAACATTTATGAAAAGCCAAAGGATTCTTACGCGAGTTGGGAAATCACACGCCTGGAAATACGTGATACGAAAATAGATAAAGTTTATCGCTTGAGCTGATTTGTCGGATTGGCAATTTGGGCTAATAGATAGGTGATCACAAATTGTGACCACCTATTTTTATTAAATCATACGGATAGTTTCTACTGATAATGATTCAGCGCCAAGGATCAATTTTGTAAATGCCTCAGAGAGGCCGATACCGGCCGATCCTCCTTGAGGCGAAATGATTTTGCCAAGGTTGCGCTACTACCAAAGTATAGGCACCATAAGAATAAGGTTAAGCCTACATAGTACATTCGAACCGATAATCCTGGAAGATAAAATCCGATGAAAAGGCACCTGTTGGTGTATCTGCCTATGGGATGGATGAAAAACACACACGAAAATTTTACTTGACATAAGATGCCAAATATAGTATAAAATATACACTCTATTAGAAAGGGAGGGAAAGTGGGTTTAGGCAATTAAACCCACTTTTTTTGTCTATTTTAAAGGAGATTTTAAATGGAAGTAATAGAACGCGTTAACGAATTGATTTCCAGGTATTTAGAAGAAAATAAGATAGATCTGGTCGATATTACATATAAACGCGAACAGGGAGGGATGGTCCTGAGGCTTTTGGTCGATACGCCGGAAGGTGTTACCATAGCCGAATGCGAAGCGCTCAATAACTATTTGAGCGAAGTTCTGGATAAGGGGAACGTGATGGAAGAGCACTACCTATTGGAAGTATCGAGCCCGGGCCTCGATAGGCCGTTAACTACCGATAAGGATTTTGCGCGTTCTATGGGGAAGGTGCTGGATATAACGGTTTATGAGCCGATAGATGGGAAGAGAGCCTATGCAGGCTTGTTCATAGGTATGGATAAAGACAATATTGTAATTGAGGCTGGCGGTGTAAGCACGGTCATTCCGAAAGCTAAGATAGCTAAAGCGAAGCGTAAGATAGAATTCCCCCGCCTATAGCCGACACCAAAACTATTTATGGCGGGGTCCCGCCACGAATAGCACATAGGTGGGTTTAGGACGGGATAAATGAGGTGCAAAGATGAACAGCGAAGAGTTGCTTACAGTACTGGAACATATAGAGCGTGAGAAGGGGATCGATAAGGAGTTTCTCTTCAAGGCGATAGAATCTGCCCTGACGAGCGCTGCACGGAAGATCATAGGAAATAAAGAGGCGGATGTCGCGGCGACCATAGATCGGGCGACCGGTAAGATCAAGATAGTCAGTGAGGGGAAAGAGATAAGGTCGGAGGGGTTCGGAAGGATCGCGGCGCAGACGGCGAAACAGGTCATAATCCAGAAGATCCGCGAGGCGGAGCGTGACATCGTATTCGAAGAATACCAGAAAAGGGTAGGGACGATTACGAGCGGTTCCGTTCACAGATTCGAAAAGGGCGATATCGTCCTTGATCTCGGGAAGACCGAGGGGATCCTGCCGAAGTCCCAGCAATGCCCGAAGGACCGCTATAAACAGGGCGATAGGGTGAGAGTTCTTATACTTGAAGTTACAAAGACTTCGCACGGGCCGCAGATAATTCTCTCCCGGTCCGATGCAATGTTCGTGAAGAAATTATTCGAGATAGAAGTGCCTGAAATAACGGAAAGCATCGTTGAGATAAAATCGATATCGCGCGAAGCCGGGGAAAGAACAAAGATCGCGGTGTGGTCGAAAGACGAAAAGGTCGATGCGGTCGGTGCGTGCGTCGGAATGAGGGGTTCGCGGGTGAAGGATATAGTAAGGGAGCTTCAGGGCGAACGTGTTGATATAGTCAGATGGACCGACGATTTGAGGGAATATGTCAAGGCTGCGCTCAGTCCCACCGAGATCTCGGAGATAAAGATAGATAAGGCAAATAAGAAGATCGAAGTTATAGTTCCGGACGATCAGCTTTCGATCGGTATAGGCAAGCACGGACAGAATATCAGGCTCGCATCCAGGCTCATAGGATGGGAGATGGACATAAGGGGAAAAGAGGAGAAGGCAAAAGTCGCCGAGGAGAAGAAGGCGGAAGAAGCGAAGATAGAGGAAGTAAAGGGTAAAGAAGCGGAACAGGGGGAGGAAAAGCAGGAGGAGGGGAAGCCCGCAGAGCTTACAGATATTGAGGGTGTCGGGCCGAAAGTTGAGAAGATACTGATCGGAGCAGGATACGATACGGTTGAAAAAATTAAGAATCTGACCGCTGAAGATCTGACCAAGCTTGACGGGATCGGTGCCAAGACAGCGGAAAAAATTATAAAGTCGGCGAAAGAAGTGTAGGGCGGGTAACGGATTACCGCTCGGCCTTGCTCGAGGCAAGCGGGGAACGGACTGAAATGGTAAAGAAAATAAAAGAAAAAGAGACGAAAGAAAAAAAGAAGAAACCGAAAGCCAGGGGTGTTGCGGAAAAGCCTAAGGCTAAAAAGGTTGCTATAAAGGCCGTTCCTATAAAAGCGAAAGCCGTTTCTAAAAAAATAAAGGAACCAGGAACCAGGGTCCAGGGTCCGGTAGAAGCAAAAACATCGCTGAAAAAAGAATTGCCTCCTAAAATAAGTGAACCACAATTACCGCCGAAGATAGAAAAACCGAAAGTGGCAATAAAGCCGCAGGCCGTTGTAAAAGAAGAGCCGAAGGTTGAGGCTCCGGCTGCTCCGGTTATACCTGTGCCGCAAAAAGAAGTGCCGGTTATTGAAAAGGTTGCCTCTATTAAAGTAGAGACGATAGAGGAATCCAAGACGAGGACGCTTGAGCTCGATCTTCCGATAACGCTGAAAGACCTTGCCCAGAAGATCGGCGTTAAGCCCAATGAAATCATATTAAAACTTATGTCGAAGAACGTTTTTGCAACGATAAATCAGGGCTTAGGCGAGGACCTCGTAAAGGATATATTAAAAGGATACGAAATTGAATATAAGAAACCGCCGAAACTTGAAGACCAGGTCGTAAAAGAACATAGAGAGCTTGAGGAGAAGCAGAATGTATTGCACCTTGTTCCGAGGCCTCCGGTCGTCACGTTTATGGGGCACGTTGACCACGGGAAGACGAGCCTCCTCGATTTTATCAGAAAGACGCGCGTAGCGGATAAGGAGAAGGGCGGAATAACACAGCACATAGGCGCTTACGAAGTCAAATTCAAGAACGGTTCTGTGACATTTTTGGATACGCCGGGCCATGAGGCATTTACCGCGATGAGGGCAAGGGGCGCGAACGCAACCGATATAGTAGTGCTTGTAGTGGCTGCGGATGACGGAGTGATGCCGCAAACGAAGGAAGCGCTAGACCACGCAAGGGCAGCCGGCGTCCAGATCGTCGTCGCGTTGAATAAATGCGATCTTCCGGGCGCAAACCCGGACAAGGTGAAAGGGCAATTGTCACAGCTTGGGCTTACGTCGGAAGACTGGGGCGGCAAAACGATCGTCGTTCCCGTTTCGGCAAAGACCGGCGAAGGAGTGGAACATCTGCTGGAGATGCTTCTTCTGGAATCCGAACTTTTGGAATTAAAGGCGAATCCGCACCTTAGAGCGAGGGGCGTTGTTATCGAGGGAAAGCTCTCGAGCGGGCAGGGCCCTGTCGCTACTATCCTTGTCAAAAACGGGACTCTGCATGTCGGCGACATGGTATTGACCGGTATGTATTTCGGACGTATAAAGGCGATGATGGATCACACGGGC
>JAQUMG010000110.1 GCA_028718265.1 Candidatus Omnitrophota bacterium | reverse complement strand
TAACATAAAGGCCGGGTGCTACTTCTTTCGAATTTTTCACTATCGTGTCTTCCGCAACATCGGCCCACATCGAACCTTCTCCTACTACTTTACCCGTCTTTGTCTTAAGCGCTATGCCTGATTTTCTTTCGGCTATGTGAACCACTTCGGCGGCATGGCCGGTCGCATCTATGACAAAACGCGCGGCCATAGTAATGGGGTCAACGTGAAGTTTCGCCATTTCAACCGCGGTCCAGTTTAAAACTAACCCGCAAATTCTGTTCTTTCTGATCATTACGTCTTCCGCACTGATCAGATTAAATATCTTGACGCCGGCTTTAACCGTTTTTGAACAGATAGTCGAAACCGATTCTATGGAATCGGCCATATAATAACCTTTTTCGTACAGGCGCGTTCTTACTCCGAATTCGTCCAGTATCGCCTTGGCCTTCTCTTGGACTACGATTTCGTTAAACATTATGCCGCCGCCCCACATGCCGCCTCCGACGGACAGTTTTCTTTCGAATATCACTACCCTCTTGTGCCTCTTAGCCAGATAGTAGCCGCAGCACATGCCGGCGGGCCCGCCGCCGACAATAGCGACATCGACATCTAGTGCGTCTATAATCTTGTCCTTGTAAGATTCTATTATAGCCTTCGAAATCTTTACTTCATCCAGTTTCATACGCTTTTCTCCTTGTGTGCTGATCCCTCGCCGAGACTAAGTCATTAAAAAACCCTTATGCCGAAACATAAGGGTATGGAGCTTTAATCTCCCTACGCTGGCATTATCCAGATCAGGTTAATCGGGTCTCCCGCTTAAAGCGAGACTCTCAGGCCGGTTTACGACCTCCCCGTGTGATTTATATTACCATACATCTGTTTTACTGTCAAATATTATGTGTACCGGGCCGCACTACAGTGGTTTATTTAAAAGAGTCGGAATGAACTGCTCCAGCCCCTTCCTTATCAACATAACGGCTATGGCCGCCAGCAGAAGATGCATTATTTTTGAAAGTACTTTGGTTCCTCTCTCGCCTAAAATTTTTATGATAAAAGTTGCGGAATAAAATATCAGGCCCGTCAATGCGACATTGAAAAGAATCGATAAAACCGCCATGTGCACGCCGTATTGGCCCGCCACCAATAATGAGGTAGTCAGAACGGCCGGCCCTGCTATCAAAGGAGTTCCCAGGGGAACCGCCCCTACTTCGCTGGCCGGCACTTTATGCCTTTTGCCGGTACTTACGATATCGATGATCGCTATTCCGAAAAGAACGAGGCCGCCGGCAATCATGAAATCGCCGATGGTGATATTAAGGATTTTGAATATCCATTTTCCCAGAAAAACAAAACCGATGGCAAGGCAGAGCGCGGTTATGACCGAATGCATGATAATGACGGATTTTTTTTTCTTATTAAGTTCGCTTGTGAGGCCTAAGAATATAGGTAAAACTCCGATTGCGTCAACCGCGACAAATATGGGAATGAAAGAAAGCCAGAAAGTATTCATCGTAACTTCTCCCCCTATTTTTTCGATATTATACCACCAGCACGGCCGGTTATCAACAGACTTTTTCCTTTATTTCCGGGCCGTTTCGTGGTATACTTATCGCAGTAACAAAAACTACAGGAGGATCAGATGCCGGAACTTGAATTTTTCGATGTAAAGACAAAGAAGAAGTTTAAATCGAGCGAATTCAGGATAGTAGAAAAAAGCGGCCGCTCTTTCGTAGTCGCAAAATCCCCCAGCGGTCCCCATGAATGCTGGAGAGTAGTGGGAAAAGACGCTGCGGCAAAACTGAAGGGTTAGCACCTGTCTTCATACCTATTTTAAATCAGGGTAGAATTTCCCGGCTGAAGGGCAAAGTTTATTTATCGCACATTCAGGGCAAAGCGGGTTCCGGGCCTGACAGATGGTCCTGCCGTGATTCACAAAAAGATAATTAAAGTCTAACCAATCCTCTTTAGGCACCAAAGCCATCAGATCATTTTCTATCTTACCGGGATTATCTTCCTTACTGAGGCCTATCCGCTGCGAAAGTCTTCTTACGTGCGTATCCACGGCTATACCCTCTGCCTTGCCGAAAGAGCTCGAGAGGACTATATTTGCGGTCTTGCGGGCGACGCCGGGTAAAGTAATCAACTCCTCCATCGAATCCGGCACGCGCCCCTCAAATCTGCTTAAAATCATCTTTGCCGCGCCTATAATATTTTTCGCTTTATTCCGGTAAAAACCTGCCGAATGTATATCCTGCTCGAGAGACGACTGCCCGGTACCGGCAAAGGCGGATATCGTCTTATATTTTTTAAATAAACCCGGGGTTATTTTATTTACTCTCTCGTCTGTACACTGAGCCGAAAGTATCGTCGCGACCAGAAGCTGAAACGGATTTTTGTGCTCGAGCGCGGTGTGCGGGGCAGGATATTTTTTCCTGAGGATGCTTATTATGGGGCGTATTCTATCTTTTGCGCTTTTCATAAGATCTCGCCATAAGGAAAAGTAAATCGGAAAGCCGGTTCAGATAGATTATTATTCCGGAATTCTTTAATATCTTTTTATTTTTTAAGGCGACCACTCTTCTTTCGGCTTTTCTCGCCATGGATCTGGTAATGTCTAAAATTGCGGAAACGGTATTTTCGCCGGGTACGACAAAATGATGTTTTTTTGAAATGCGTTTCTTTTCCAGTCCCGCTATCGCAGATTCGAGGCGCTTTATATCCTTCGCCCCTATCTTTTTTTTCAACTTGTAAATAAAAGGTTTCTCCGTAGCAATTTCTGCTCCAAGCACAAACAAATCTCGCTGGACACTATCTATCAGGTTTTTTACCTTCTTATCCTTCGCTAAATTCTTTGCGAGGCCTAAGAACGAACTCAGCTCATCCAGCGCGCCGCAGCTTTCTATCCGCAGGCTATCCTTCCTGTCGCATCCGCCGAAAAGCAGCGACGTAAACCCCTTATCGCCTATTTTGGTAGTTATACCCATGATTATGCCTTATCCGTGAATCGGCTTGCCGAAGACTGCCTTTGCGGCATCAGACACTATCTCCGAAAGCGTCGGATGCGCGTGCACTGCTTTCGCTATATCGTCCGCTGTCAGGCCGGCGCTTTTCGCTAAAATGAATTCATGGATTATTTCTACGGCGCCCTCGCCTATTATATAGACTCCGAGCAGCTTCCTGCTCTTCCTGTCCGCAATTATCTTTATAAAACCTTCGTCGCTATGGTCGATCACCGCTTTGCTTTTTGCTTTGAAAAAATGCTTCGTTATTACCGCATCATAGCCTTTTTCCTTTGCCTCAAGTTCGGTAAGTCCTGCGCCGGCCACCTGCGGTTCGGAAAATATGACGTGTGGAATATTATTATAATCTATCGTTTCGCCTTTTACTCCGGCTATCTCTTCGGCGGCAATAATGCCTTCCCTGTACGCAACGTGCGCGTACATCGGTGTATTTAATACGTCTCCTGCGGCATATATGTTTTTCACACTTGTCCGCATTCGGTCGTCGGCCGCAATAAAGCCGTCTTTTATTTTTATGCCTGCCTTTTCCAGCCCCAGACCTTCCGTATTCGGTTTTCTGCCGGCGGCCACCAGAACGATTTCAGACTCTGCCTTCTTTTCGCCCGCCGCAGTATCCATTACGGCTTCGACGGTTTTATTTTTCTTATTCAAAGCCTTAATTTTAGTGCCTGTAAATACTTCGATCCCTCTCTTTTTGAAAATCTTTTCTAGCGTTCTTGATATTTCTTCGTCTTTGAACGGCAAAATATGCGGCAACATCTCGACTATAGTGACCTTTGTCCCCAGCGATGAAAACATGGAAGCGAATTCCACGCCTATCGCACCGCCGCCTATCACGAGCATTGTTCCGGGAAGAGTCTCCAGTTTTATGGCTTCATTGCTGGTTATGACCGATTTGCCGTCCGGAACAACATTGGGAATGGATTTCGGGGCTGAGCCTGCGGCAATAATTATATTATCCGCCTCTATTTCCTTCCTGTCACCCTGCGATTCAATTTCTATCGTCCCGCTTGACAACAACTTCGCCTTACCCGCAAGAAATTCAATGTTATTTTTTTTGAACAGGCTCTTTAAACCGTTTCTGAGCGTGATCGAAGAATTTTGGGAAACGGCTGTTACCTTTTTCATGTCCGGAATTTTTGCCTCCGCTTCCAGGCCGTATATGCCCGCTTTCCTGATCATTGAAAATACTGCCGCGCTGTTTATAAGCGATTTGACGGGTACACACCCCTCGTTAAGGCAGACTCCGCCCAGACGTGTTTCGTCGATGTCGATCACGCATGCGTGCTTTCCGAGCTGGCTGAGCCTTATGGCTGCAGCATATCCGCCCGGCCCGGCGCCGATTATGATAACGTCGTATTTATCCGGCATAGATACATCCTGTTCTATCGTTTACTGCGCATAAAAAATATTTCAGGAACCCTGCTTCTTCTGTCAAGCTTTACACCTTCTCTCTCGAGAAGCTGTTTTTTGAACGCAAGCCCTTTTTTAAACCCTCCCAAACTACCGTCTGAGCACACAACCCGGTGGCAGGGAATTGTAATAAGGAAAGGATTGCCGGCCAGGGCATTTCCCGCCGCCCTGTAAGCCTTTCCGCAACCAGCCATAATAGCAACTTTTTTATAGGAAGCTACCTTGCCGCGCGGAATTTTACTGACAGCAAGTAATACCTTTAACTGAAATTCCGAAGACGTCCTGCGTCGTAAATGCGATACGCTGAAATGTCTGCTTTTTTGTTTCGCCATTGTCCTCTTTACATCGATTTTAGAGCTGTCTGGATAAGCGGAAGAATTGCCTCGGCCTCTTCTTTTGTCATACGACCCAGCTTTGCGAATCTCCATTCGCCTTCCTGGCCTATATTTTCGCGGGATAGCTGCAACTTCTTTTCACCGTTATTATATGAAAAGACACCCACGGTTACCCGGGTACCATCAAATTCTTTTGTTTCGTAAAACACCTTCGCATCCAAACTTGCATCATACGGCATTTTGATCCTCCTGTGTTAACGGTTACCTCTCCCTCACTATCTTATTAAACAGAAAAGGAAAGGCGATATTTAAAAATATAAAACCTTTGGCGAAAATCCCCATATTTACTTCGCGCCTCGGTCTTCTGATAACATCCAGTATAACACGCGCGACCGCGATTACTTTAAAATTAGTCAGTGCTTGATGCTTAACATTGCTATCAAGTTCTATCTTTTTGGAAAAATTGGTGCGCACGGAAGGCGGCCTGATTATCGAGACATTTATCCCGTACTTACCGACTTCCAGACGAAGGCTTTCCATGAAACCTTCCATCCCGTATTTGCTTGCGCAATAAAGGGACCTGTACGGCGCGGCGCCTTTCCCGAGTATCGAGCTGATGTTTATTATGTGGCCCGATTTTTGTCTGATCATATGCGACAGGACATCGCGCGTAATCCTGATAGTTCCCAGAAGATTTATATTGATGACATTTTCGGCTTTTTTCATATCCATATCTTTTACTCTGCCGACATAACTTATCGCCGCATTGTTGACAAGGACATCTATCTTCCCGTATTTTTTTATGACTTCTTCAACGACCCGCTTAACATCTCCTTCGCTCGATATATCGGCGGTGACAGAGAGGTGTTTCCCGGGGCCGCCGGTTAATTTCGCCAGAACTCTCGCCAGAAATTCTTTTCTCCGCGCTACCAGCACTACTATAGCGCCTTTTTTCGCGAGTAAAAGGGCTGTCTTACGCCCTATCCCGTCCGATGCGCCGGTAATTATAACCACTTTATCTTTTAAATCAGCCATTTTATTTGCCCATCAATTTATTTATATCGTATATGCCCAGTTTCAGAGTTATCATGGCCGGATTTGAATGCCACGGCCATAGGGCGGCATATATGTATTTACCGTCCCCGCTTTTCAGATAAAAGGACTGCTCGCGCCGCAAACCTCCGATGAGATCCACTATTCTCTGTATGTCTTTGGCAAATCTCACATCTTTGCCTGCCGGCTTAAGAGGCGCACCCATGTCTTCTCTTAATATAGAATCCAGTTTCGGCAGATCCTTGGACGCA
>JAQUMG010000109.1 GCA_028718265.1 Candidatus Omnitrophota bacterium | reverse complement strand
ACGGATCGGACGAAATCATACAATTTATCCTTCTGGCTTTAATTAATGAAGGCGATGAAGTTGTGGTGAATCACCCGGCATTTATGCTGTATGAGATTGCAACAAAAGTAGCCGGCGGGAAACCCGTTGTTGTCCCGCTTAAAGATTTCAAACCGGATTTAAGTGCCATGGCGGCCGCAATTACCCCGAAGACCAAGCTCGTGTTTATAGATAACCCGAATAATCCTACGGGCAAAAGCGTCGGAGAAATGGAAGTCGAGGCTTTTCTGGAAAAATTACCGGATCACACGGTTGCGATATTCGACGAGGCGTATTACGATTTTGTGGAAAGAGAAGATTTTCCGGATACCATAAGGTATATAAGCAGAAAGAACGTGATCGTGCTGAGGACCTTCTCAAAAGCGCATGGCTTAGCCGGGCTGAGAATTGGCTACGGCATAGCCGGAGAAGAACTTACAAGATATATGAAACGTACTCAGATGCCCTTCAATGTAAATTGCATGGCTCAGGCGGCAGCGATAGCAAGTCTTAAGGATAAAGAGCACATAGAGAGAAGTAAATTGGTAATAAACGAAGGCAAGCAGTATCTTTATAAGGAACTCGAAGCACTCGGGCTGAAATACGTAAAAAGCGATACCAATTTTATTCTCATTGATTTGGGCAAAGGGAGAAGCGGAAAGGATATGTTCAGGAAGTTAATAGGCGAAGGCGTGATTGTGCGCGATATGGACTTCTATGAGATGTACAGCTTTATACGCGTTACCGTAGGCACTATGCCGGAAAATAAAAAGTTTATCAAAGGGCTGAAAAATATATTGTCCGGTAGATGGAACGGCATTGAAGTGGATCTTTTTTAGAAGTTGTAACCTTAAACACAGGAGTTACACATGATAATAGTACTCAGGCCAAATGCGACTCAGAAAGAAATAGACCATATTATAGAGAAGGTAAAGAAACTGGGGCTTAAGCCCATGGTCTCAAGAGGAGTCGAAAGAACGATTATAGGCGTAATCGGCGAAGAAGATGTCATTCGCATACAACCCCTGGAAGTATACCCCGGCGTAGAAAAGGTTATGCCGATATTGAAACCCTATAAGCTTGTCTCGCGGGATTTCAAAAAAGAAGACACCATAGTAGATATCGGGAACGGCGTTAAAATAGGCGGTAAGAAGATAGTGGTTATGGCAGGGCCGTGCTCCGTCGAAAACGAAACACTTCTCATAAAAATAGCAAAGAGCGTGAAGGAATCCGGCGCCGTTATTTTGCGCGGCGGGGCTTTTAAGCCTAGGACGTCGCCATACGCCTTTCAGGGCCTGGGGGAAGAGGGTTTGAAATTTTTAAAAGAGGCCAAAAAGATAACCGGCCTTCCTGTCGTCACCGAGATTATGGACGTCAGGGACATGTCTTTGATCGAGAAATATGCGGATATTATTCAAATAGGCGCGCGGAATATGCAGAATTTTAACCTGTTAAAAGAAGTGGGTCAATCAAAGAAGCCGGTTCTTTTGAAAAGGGGCATGTCTGCTACTATCAAAGAATTGCTGATGTCCGCAGAATACATATTATCGGAAGGTAATTTCAACGTTATTTTATGCGAGCGCGGAATAAGGACATTCGAGGAGCATACCAGGTTTACCCTGGATATAAGCGCGATACCCGTAATAAAGCAGCTTAGCCATTTGCCGGTTGTCGTAGATCCAAGCCACGCTACCGGAAAGTGGGGGCTTGTATTACCCTGCTCAAAAGCGGCGATTGCAGCCGGAGCGGACGGCCTTATAATAGAAGTGCATCCCAATCCGGAAGAAGCCCTGTCGGACGGTGCACAATCGCTGTTACCGGAGAAGTTTACGGAACTGATGAAGGAAGTCGGAAAAGTTGCAAAGGCAGTCGGCAGGGAGCTTTAATAAGATGCAATTTAAACAGATTACAATAATCGGTGTCGGTCTAATAGGCGGTTCAATCGGCCTGGCAGTCAAAAAGAATAGATTGGCGGCACGAATCGTAGGTGTCACGGCGCATAAAGCAACTCTTGATAAAGCCAGGAAGCGCAAAGCCATAGATTTCGGTACGCTTGATTTAAAGAAATCGGTTTTAAATTCCGACATGGTGATATTAGCTACGCCGGTAGATAAGATAATCGGCACCCTGAAACAAATAGCTCCCAAGCTGAAAAAAGACTGTATAGTTATAGATGTGGCCAGCGTCAAGGGCAACATTGTGAATAACGGCGAAAGAATTATAGGTTCAAAAGCGCATTTTGTGGGAACGCATCCTATGGCGGGCTCGGAACAGCGCGGAGTGGATAAGGCAGATAGCAATTTATTTAAGGATGCCCCCTGCATTATTACAAAAACAAAGAAAACGGACAAAAAAGCACTGAAGGCAGTCAGGCATTTTTGGAAGGTATTAGGCTCGAAAATATACGAATTGTCTCCCATGGAGCATGATAAAAGAGTAAGTAACATAAGCCACCTCCCGCATGCAGCCGCAGCAGCTCTCGCCTTAACGGCAGATTCATCGTCGCTTAAGTTTGCTTCGACAGGTTTTGGCGATACTACCCGCATTGCGTCCGGAGATCCTGCCCTTTGGTCTGCAATTTTGACAGATAACAGCTCAAGCGCCAGAGGCGATATAAAAAGATACTTGAAACAACTGGAAGCTATAAGTAAATTGATTGAAGCAAAAGATAAGGATAAACTTAAAATAGTTTTACTGAAGGCCAAAAGAAAACGCGACAAGTTCATATCGCATGGAAAATAAATTAATTATAGCTATTGACGGTCCTGCCGGAAGCGGCAAAAGCACGGTAGCGAAAGAAGTCGCGAAGAAGCTGGGACTAATATATGTCGATACCGGAGCTATGTATCGAGCTCTCACTCTCAAAGCCATTAAGAAAAATATAGACCTGACCGATAGCAATGCTTTGATAAACCTGGCGAAGAATACCGAAATACGCCTTGAGACGGATAAGGATTTTAAGCTATCCGTAAAACTCGACGGAAAAGACGTGTCCGGAGAAATACGTACGGTTTTTATCACAAATAATGTGGTACATGTTGCCTGCATAGGCGGCGTGAGACGCGAAATGGTCGTTCTTCAGCGCAGAGCTGCTTCGGAAAAAGGCGCTGTTTTGGAGGGGCGGGACATCGGTACGGTAGTTTTCCCGGATGCCGACCTGAAGATATATCTGGATGCGAGCATCGACGAAAGAGTTAAGCGCAGATATAAAGAACTCGTAATAAAAACTCCCGATATAGCGATCGAAGAAGTAAAAAAGGACGTTGCTATACGCGATAAATCGGACGAAGAGCGCTCGGTGGGCCCGCTGAAAAAAGCGGACGATGCCGTTTTGGTAGATACGACTAAAATGACCATACCGGAAGTAGTAGCGAGGATATTAAAAGAGGTTAAGGCGCTTAAAAAATGATTTATTGGATAACCTGTTTTTTTCTTAGAATACTTTGCAGAATACTCTTTGATCATAAATCGTATGGCATGGAGACGCTGCCGCAAAAAGGTTCCTATATAGTAGCTTGTAACCATGTAAGCCATCTGGACCCTATAGTCGCGGGTGCGTTTATCAAGGGGAAGATGAATTATATAGGAAAGAAGGAATTATTTGAGGGCAGGTTCTGGGGCTGGTATATGCCCAAGTTAAGAATTATCTGCCTTGACAGGGAAGCGCCGGCCAAAGGGATGCGCGAGGTTATAAGCCTGATAAAGAAGGGATACCCTGTTTTTATTTTCCCCGAAGGTACGCGGGGAGACGGTGTATCTTTTCTGGAACCGGAACCGGGCGTAGCGTATCTGGCTATCAAACATAATTTGCCTGTCGTGCCCGTCTATATAAAAGGAACTAATATAGCGTTTCCAAAGGGCGCGCACCGCATAACGCGGTACCCCGTCAGAGTTTATTACGGGAAGCCGAGGGTGTATCATCTGCCGGCAGGCCTCAGCAAAGACGAAGGCTATAAAGAAGTGAGCCGCGAAATAATGGCCGGGATAAAGACGCTTAAAGACAAATATGACGCGTAAAATATATGTTTCAGATTTTTCGGATTTCTGTTTCGGTGTAAAACGAGCTATACGGATAGCGGAGGGAACGCTCAAAAACGGCTCAAAACCGGTTCAGTCATTAGGTGCGATAATACATAACAGGGATGTGGTAAGGCGACTGGCAGAAAAGGGCCTGAAGGTAGTAAGGGGCGATCTTAAGAGTGTCAAAAACGGCACAATAGTTATATGTTCCCACGGCGTACATCCGGATCGCCTCAAAACGATAAAAAGTCGCTTAACAATAGTCGACGCCACCTGTCCGTTTGTAAAGAATGCGCAGAAGATAGCAGAAAAATTGTTCCGCGAAGGTTATAAGGTAGTGATAGTAGGCGATAAGGGGCATCCGGAAGTCCGCTCCCTTACGAGATTCGCCGGCAATAAAGCTGTAGTAATAAGCGATATCGGAGAAGCCGGAAAATTCAGGGTTGAAGGCGATAAGCTCGGCATATTAGCGCAGACAACCCAGGCGAATAGGGGTTTCAGGACTATTTTATCGGAGCTGCTTAAAAAAGATTTTAAGGAGTTGAGCGTCTTCAACACTATTTGCCATGATGCCGAGCTCAGACAGAAAGCTACCGAAGAGCTTTCAAAGAAAAGCGGTGTCATGATAGTGGTAGGCGGCAAAGATAGCGCGAATACCCGCAGGCTTTATGATATCTCGAAAAAAGCCGGTGCTTCGGCCTATCATGTAGAGACTGCCGGCGAACTGAAGCGAGAGTGGATAAAAAGCAAGAAATCCGTCGGAATAGTCAGCGGAGCGTCAACTCCGCGATGGATCGTGAACGAAGTGGTAAAGAAATTGAGGAGTATGAAGTAAGATCCCGAGCAAGGCGAAGGGTCTGGCAGACGTCCCCGAAAATCAGAAACGCATTCGGGGCTATAATCCCGCCAAAACGGGATTAACTGCTCGTTTAAAAGGAGGTTGCAAAAAACAATATGTTCTGGAAGAAAAAAGACGAGAAATTTGAGACCACAGTAGGAAAGGAGAGTATGGAGAAAGATCTTTCCGGCGAAAAGGCGAAAGCTGAAAAGCCCGCAAAAGAAAAAACCGATACAACTCCTTTGAAAAAGGATGAGATGACTCTGCTTTATGAGTCCACCGTAAAGGACATAAAGGAAGGTCAGATAGTAAAGGGCAAGATTATCGAGATACGAAACAAAGATGTCGTAGTTGATATAGGCTATAAGTCCGAAGGCATAATATCTATATCGGAATTTTCCGACCGTTCAAAACTTAAACTCGGAGACGAAATAGAAGTTTATCTGGATTCAAAGGAAGATGAACACGGCTGCGTAGTCATATCGAAGCAAAAAGCGGACAAATTGCAGGGATGGGAAAGAATCATCTCCACTTCTAAGGAGGGGGACGTAATAAAAGGAAGGCCCTCCCGCAAAGTAAAAGGCGGATTGATGGTCGATATAGGGATGGAGGCGTTTTTGCCGGCATCCCTGGCGAGCCTGAAGAATTACAGCAATCTCGACGAGCTGATCGGACAGGAGCTGGAGTTTAAGATAGTAAAGATAAACAGGCCCAGGAAAAACATTGTTCTCTCCAGAAAAGAGGTTTTACAGCAAAGAGCGGAAGAATCGAAACAGAAGTTGCTGTCTGTTCTTGAAAAAGGCCACGTTGTGAATGGTGTAGTAAAGAATATAACGGATTTCGGAGCCTTTATAGACTTGGGCGGACTTGACGGTTTACTGCACATAACGGATATGAGCTGGGGCAGGATTTCGCATCCAAGCGAGATGCTTGCTATCGGCGACAAAATAGAGGTGGTAATTCTCGATTTTAACAAAGAGACTAACCGTGTATCGTTGGGTCTGAAACAAAAATCAGCGAATCCCTGGAAAGAAGTTGATGCGAAATATCCTGTCGGCTCAAAAGTGAAAGGTAAGGTAGTCAATATCATGCCCTACGGCGCTTTTATTGAGATTGAAAAGGGTATAGAGGGACTGGTCCACATATCGGAACTCTCATGGACGAAAAAATACAGCCACCCTAACGAATTGCTCGCAATCGGAGATGTGATTGAAACCGTAGTTCTGGATATAGACAAAGATAATCAGAAGATATCGCTGGGGATAAAACAACTTGAAGCGGAT
>JAQUMG010000108.1 GCA_028718265.1 Candidatus Omnitrophota bacterium | reverse complement strand
ACTTGACGTTAATCTTTGGGGAATATCGATTGAAAGTGGGAGACTGGAAGATCCTTATTATACACCTGGCGAAGATATCTATCAGATTACAAAAGGAATAGATAAGGCGAAGGCGGAGCCTGTCTATGTCGAGATAGAGTTTAAAAACGGCACACCGGTTAAGCTGAACGGAAAAACGATGAACGGGGTCGATTTGATACTTAAGCTTTCCGGGATAGCCGGGGATGCCGGCGTCGGCAGAAGCGATATGGTGGAAAACAGGCTCGTCGGCATAAAATCGAGAGAGATTTACGAAGCTCCGGCCGGATGGACGCTTCACGCGGCCCACAAGGCGCTTGAGAGCCTTGTCCTTGACAGAGAGCTGCTTCATTTTAAAAATATGATAGCGCTTAAATATGCTGAGTTGGTATATTACGGACTTTGGTATACGCCGCTTAGAGAGGCACTGGATAAGTTCATCGACGATACCCAGAAATGCGTGAACGGTACCGTCAAAATGAAGCTGCATAAAGGTAATTGCGTAGTCACGGGGAGAAAATCGCCGAATTCTCTGTATAAGAAGGAACTTGCAACGTACGAAGAAGGCGATAAATTCGACCAGTCGCTGGCTAAGGGCTTTATACAAATCTGGGGACTGCCTTATAAAGGCTCGCAGGGCAAATAGGAGATTGACATGGCTAAGAAACTATGGGGCGGGAGATTTACGAAAGAGATAGACAAAGATTTTTTCGAATTTCAGAAATCTATTCAACATGACCATAAATTAGCGAAGTATGACATAATTCATTCTATGGTACATACTATGGCTCTGGGCTGGGCTAAATTGTTGTCTCCGGCAGAAAAGAATAAGCTGCTGAAAGCCTTAAAAGAAATAAGGGAAGACATAAAAAAGGGAAAATTTAAATATGATAGCGCTTCGGAAGACGTACACACCGACATTCAGAATAAGATTGAAAAAAAGATCGGAAAGTTAGCACTCAAACTTCACACGCTGAGATCGAGAAATGACCAGATCGCCTTTGATGAAAAGTTATATTGCCATGATGCGGCGGGGAGCATTAGTAATTCATTAGACGGGGTTCTCGAATCTTTAAAGTTGCTGGCAGCGAGATATAAGAGTGTTTCCATAGTCGGCTATACCCATACGCAAAGAGCGCAAAAGGTGCTTTTCAGGGATTATCTGGGCGCATTTTGCTTAATGCTTGAAAGGGACAAGAAGCGGATATCCGATTTTCTGCAAACGCTTGAGATTAGTATAGGGGCGGGTGCGTTAGCGGGAAGTTCTATTAAGACGCAGTATTGCAAAGCCATAGCGGAGCATGCAAAAAACGAAAAAGGCCCGCTATTTACGCCGTCTTTAAATACTCTTGATGATGTAAGCAACAGGGATTTTGTCATAGAGCTTCTGAGCATTATTTCCATCCTGCAGATGCATCTGTCGAGATTGGCAGAAGACATGATACTTTATTCTACGAAGGAATTTAATTTTGTGGATCTGCCGGAGGAATTTTGCACGGGAAGCAGTATGATGCCGCACAAGAAAAATCCCGATTTCATGGAACTGGTCAGAGGTTATACCGGCAGAATTTACGGAAACCTCGTCTCAATTTTAGTAACCATGAAGGGGCTGCCTCTTACTTATAACAGAGATATGCAGCTGGATAAGGAACCCCTATTCTCTTCCGTTGAGATAATTGAAAACGAATTGAATATCATGGGAAAACTTATAAAGGGGATCAGACTTAACGAAGGAGTCATTGAAAAAGCGCTGAAGGACGAAGACCTTTACGCAGTCGCATTGGCCGAAAAATTAGTCAGAGAGCATAATATTCCGTTCAGAGAAGCTCATGACATCGTCGGTAAAAAAATAGCAAAAAGGGGAATAAGATAACATGCACGAGTTTCAGTATAAGCACAATATACTGTACTGCGAAGATGTAAAGGTCGAGGCCATAGCGAGAAAGGTAGGCACGCCCTTTTATTTATACAGCTATAAGACGCTTATCGATCATTTGCGCAAATTAAAAGATGCCTTCAGGGAAATAGACCCGCTTATCTGCTTTTCCATGAAATCCAACTCTAACCTGTCGGTCTGTAAGGCGCTTATTAACGAAGGCGCTGGGCTCGATATAGTATCCGGCGGGGAATTGTACAAGGCCATGAAGATAAAAGCCGACCCGAGAAAGATAGTTTACGCGAGCGTCGGAAAAAAGAAAGAAGAAATAGAAAAAGCGATCAGGAAAAACATCCTCCTGTTTAATGTCGAATCCGTACCGGAATTAAAGCTTATAAATTTAATTGCAAGGCAGATGTCAAAAAAAGTCGACGTTGCTATCCGGATAAATCCGGACGTAAAACCTAAGACGCACAGGCACATAGCCACCGGTGCAAAAGAAACAAAGTTCGGCGTGGATTTTAAAACCGCGGAAGATATATTTGATAATTCAAACCTGTATTCGAATCTGAACATAGTAGGCCTTCATATTCATATAGGTTCGCAGATAACGGAGTCCGCCCCCTATATAGCCGCGATCAGGAAGGTGCTGGAATTTATTAAGAACTCCAGGATAAATGTCCGCGTTCTTAACATAGGAGGGGGGCTCGGGATAATATATTCCAATGAAAAACCGCAGACGGCTGCGGACTTTGCCGAAGCAGTAGTCCCTCTGCTCAAAAAGACGGGATGCAGGATAATTCTTGAGCCGGGCAGATTTATAGCCGGCAACAGCGGCATACTTGTGACATCGGTAGTATATGTAAAGAATACGCCGACTAAGAAATTTGTGATTGTCGATGCCGGCATGAACGACCTTATCCGTCCGAGTTTTTACGAGGCGTATCACGAGATTCAGCCGGTTGCCAGGGCGAATTATGCTGAAACAGACACTTATGACGTAGTAGGCCCCATATGTGAAAGCGGGGATTTTCTCGCCAGAGACAGAGTACTGCCTAAGCCGCGCAGCGGCGATATCTTAGCTGTAATGAGTGCAGGTGCCTACGGTTTTGCCATGGCGTCGAATTATAATGCGAGGCCGAGGCCGTGCGAAGTCATGGTGATCAACAGCAAGTTTTATGTAGTAAGACAGAGGGAAAGATACGAAGACCTGATACGGGGAGAGGTGATCCCGGGGGTATTGCGATGAACAGAATAGAATTCACAAAATTGGTTGCTACGGGCAATGACTTTATCCTTGTGGATAACGGCCGCAAAAAAGTCGAGAGTAAAGTGGGAAGCCTTGCCAGATTCGCGAAAAAGATATGCGACAGGCGGCAATCTGTCGGCGCGGACGGCCTGCTGGTACTTGAAGGTTCGCATAAGGCCGATATAGCGATGCGCATATTCAATCCCGACGGCAGCGAAGCCAGTATGTGCGGAAACGGCTCACGCTGCATAGCGTATTATGCGGCAAACCGGGACATTACGGGCGATAAACTTTCGATAGAAACTAAGGCAGGCATCCTGAACGCATTGGTAAGGAAGAACAGAGTCAGGATAGGGATGACTCCCCCAAAGGATTTAAAAACTGGAATTTCTATTCCGCTTGGAACCAGCCTGATGCCGTTTAATTTTGTAAATACCGGGGTTCCTCACGCGGTGACTATCGTAAAAAGTTTTGACGGCATTGACGTGAAAAGTACCGGCAGATATATCCGTCATCATGAAGCATTCGCGCCGAACGGCGCAAATGTGGATTTCGTAAAGATAGACGGCAGGCACCGCATTTCGATAAGAACTTACGAACGAGGCGTAGAGGATGAGACGCTTGCATGCGGCACGGGTGCCGTGGCGAGCGCGATCATTGCCTCTGAATTAACAAGGGTCAGGCCGCCGGTAGTAGTCAGAACATTCGGCAAAGATGTTTTGAGGATATATTTCAAAAAGGAAAACGGCATATACAAAGATGTTTACATGGAGGGCGAAGTTAAACTGGTGTTTGACGGGGTCCTGAAAATCTGAGGAATAGACTATGAATAACGTATTTAAGGGTTCGATGGTAGCTTTGGTTACGCCGTTCAGGAACGGAAAGATAGACGAGAAGGCATTAAAGGAATTGGTAGAGTTCCATATAAAAAACGGTACGACGGCCCTTGTGCCGTGCGGTACGACAGGCGAATCGCCGACATTATCTTACGAAGAACACGACAGAGTAATTGAGCTCACAGTGCAGCTTGCGAAAGGCCGTGTGCCGGTTATTGCGGGCACGGGCTCGAATTCGACCGAGGAAGCGATTATGCTGACGAAGCATGCCGAGAAAGTCGGCGCTGATGCATCTCTGCAGGTAAGCCCGTATTATAACCGCCCGACCCAAAAAGGATTGTACCTGCATTTTAAGGCGATAGCAGAGTCTGTAAAAATCCCGATAATCCTTTACAATATAGCGTCAAGGACGGGCGTAAATATCGAGCCGGAGACTTTCGTGAAGCTGGCAGGGGTAAAAAACATCGTCGGCGTAAAAGAGGCAAGCGGAAGCCTGGACCAGATGTCCAGGATAAGAAGCCTCTGCCCTAAGAATTTCCTGCTCATATCGGGAGACGATTCACTTACGCTTCCGCTCATGGCTATAGGCGGAACGGGCGTAATATCGGTAGTTGCCAATATAATACCGAAAGATGTCGCCGATATGTGCGCAGCGTTCGAAAAGGGCGACATAAAGAAAGCCGAATCGCTCCACTATAAGATGCTGGCGCTGACAAAATCCATGTTTATAGAGACAAATCCCATACCGGTCAAAACAGCAATGGGGTTGATGAAGATGATAGATCCGGAGATACGCCTGCCGCTGTGCGAGATGGCGCCGGAGAATAAAGAAAAACTGATTAAAGCGATGAAAGATTACAAGCTGATATGATCAAAATTACAGTCGCGGGTTCGCACGGAAAGATGGGGAAGAGGATTATAGCCCTGGCCGAAAAGGCCAAGGATATAAAGGTAGTCTCCCAATTCGATATCGGTACCGAAGCCGAACCTGAAATAAAAAAGTGCGATGTCCTGATAGAGTTCACAACGCCTCAATCTACGGCGGAGCATGTCGCGATAGCGCAGAAGCTGAAAAAAAGCATGGTGATAGGTACGACAGGCCTTTCGCAAGAAGATAATGATGCAATAAAAAAGGCGGCAAAGGATATACCGATTGTTATCGCACCCAACATGTCCGTCGGCGTAAACCTTCTTTTTAAACTCTGCCAGGATGCGGCGCGGACTTTGCCGAAGGAATATAAAATTTCCATAAGAGAAGTCCACCATGTACATAAAAAGGATTCACCGAGCGGAACGGCTAAAAGGCTTGCGGACGTTGTTGCGTCCGAGAGAAAGATTTCTGCCAAAGAGATACCCATAGAAGCCATACGCGAAGGAGAGGTTGTAGGGGACCACAGAGTCGTGTTTGATTCCGAAGCAGAAACGGTCGAGCTTTTCCACAGCGCGAAGACGCGCGATGCGCTTGCCGAGGGCGCCATAAAGGCCGCGAAGTTTTTGGCAGACAAGAAGAGCGGGTTGTATTCTATGCGTGACGTGCTGGGGATATAATTAACTCAGAGAAATGACATGAAGATTGAATATAGTGAAAGATTAAAGAAGCTGCCGCCGTACTTGTTCGTCGAGATAGATAAGGCGAAGAAGAAGGCGCGCGATGAAGGCCGCGACATTATAGACCTTGGCGTAGGCGATCCCGATATACCGACGCCGAATTTCATAATAGACGCGTTGAACAGGGCGGTAAAAGACCCGTCAACGCACCGCTATGCCCTTGACCAGGGTTTACCCGAATTTAGAGGGACAGTTGCCAAGTGGTATAAGAATCGCTTCGGCGTCACATTAGATCCGGAAAGCGAAATACATCCTTTAATAGGATCAAAAGAAGGCATAGCCCACGCGCCCTTAGCTTTTATAAATCCCGGCGATATGGCATTAGTGCCGGATCCTTGTTACCCGCCCTACAGGTCGGGAACTATCTTCGCCGGCGGCGAAATCATTTCAATGCCGCTTCTTGAGACAAACCACTTTTTACCCGACCTTAAGGCTGTAAATCACCATCTCCTGCACAAGGCCAGAATGTTATTCATTAATTATCCGAATAACCCTACGGCCGCAGTCTGCGATAAAAAATTCCTTAAAGAAGCAGTCGAATTTGCTAAAAAGCACAACATCATCATATGCTATGATGCGGCGTATTCCGAAATTGCTTTCGACGGTTTCAGGCCGCCGAGCATACTGGAGATAGAAGGCGCGAAAGATGTTGCGATTGAGTTTCACTCCCTTTCAAAGACGTTT
>JAQUMG010000107.1 GCA_028718265.1 Candidatus Omnitrophota bacterium | reverse complement strand
TCAGAATATTTTCAGATTTCACACATTTTTTAAGGGGATCGATATGATACCGCCGGCCAGAATTATTAGAATCAATAATGCGGGAGAATCCGAGATACGTACATACTGGGATTATAACTTTACGGACAGAGATTCTTCGATGACGGAAGAAGATGCCTGTGAGGAGACTCTTAGGCTTTTCGAACAGGCGGTAAGACGACAATTGGTATCCGACGTGCCCATTGGCAGTTATCTAAGTGGAGGAATGGATTCCGGATCCGTTACCGCGATCGCATCTTCGAAAATTCCACGCTTAGCGACTTTTACCTGCGGCTTTGATATGTCCAAGGTCTCGGGCCGCGAGGCAAATTTTGACGAAAGGCGCGATGCCGAGATGATGTCAAGTTATTTCAAAACCGAACATTATGAGCAGGTAATAAACGCAGGCGACTTATCACAGTCCATGTCAAATTTAGTTTGGCACCTGGAAGATATACGGCTGGGTATGTCTTACCCGAATTATTATGCAGCACGTTTGGCTTCAAAATTTGTCAAAGTTTGCTTAAGTGGTACCGGAGGCGATGAGCTTTACGGAGGCTACCCCTGGAGATATTATCGCATTATGCATTCAGTAGGGCAGGAGGAATTTTTCAGGGAATATTATGGTTTCTGGCAGAGGTTAATCAGCGACGAAGACAAAAAGAAGATGTTTAACGAAACAACATTCCGGTCTTTCAGCAACCACAGGGATGTCTATGATATTTTCAGGCGCGTCTTTACTTTTAACGACAAGTTGAAATATGACACGCCCGAGGACCATATAGCAAACTGCCTATATTTTGAAGGGAAGACATTTTTGCTTGGGTTATTTGTCGTCAGCGATAAGCTTGCTATGGCTCATTCCCTTGAAGAACGCGTTCCGTTCATGGATAACGAATTGGTTGATTTTGCCCAGCGAATACCCATCAGATATAAATTAGCTAATCTTGAAAAAATGAAAAAGCTGGATGAAAATGAAATAAATAAACTTAGAAAATTTCAGCTGCAGTTTGATGACGGGAAAAATGTCCTCCGCAATGCGATGCGGCGCCTGATTCCCGAGGCAGTAATTACCCGCCAGAAACAAGGTTTCTCCGCACCCGACGAATCTTGGTACAGGGGTGAAAATCTACAATACGTAAGAGATACCCTGCTTAATAAAAAAGCCGCTTATAGCAATTTCATAAATCCTAGATATGTGGAAAAAGTCATAGATGAACATCTTAATCATAACATCAATCACCGCCTTTTAATATGGTCCCTGATTAACTTTGAATGGTGGTGCAAGATTTTTCTTGCAGGAAGTAAAGCAGATGTGATGCCGAACAGGCCGCAGAAGGCGCAGGAATATGAAGTCACTATTTGACCTTAAGGATCATTTTCAGGCATTTCGCGAAATAGTTTTGCTCCTGACGAAGCATCGTCAGCTTACATGGGAGATGACAAAGCGCGAGATCTCCGACAGATATGCGGGCCAGGTATTCGGCGCCTTATGGGCCATCGGACACCCGCTAATCCTTATGGGTGTCTACATATTTATCTTTGCTGTTGTTTTTAAGATGAGAATAGGCGGATCGCGCGAGCTCCCCCTGAATTACACTACGTATTTATTAAGCGGACTTATTCCGTGGATGGCTTTTCAGGAATCCATGAGTAAAGGAGTAACGGTAATAGTCGGAAATGCCAATCTTGTAAAGCAGGTAGTTTTTCCCATTGAGATATTGCCGGTGAAGGGCGTTATAGCTTCCTTTGTGACGCAAGTCATTTACCTGGCTATTTTGATCATATACGTATTTGTAGTTTACCGTTTATTGCCCCTGATTTATTTATTTATCCCGGTTCTTTTCTTGCTTCAGGTTCTGGCTATGATAGGGGTGTCGTATATCCTTTCTTCCGTAGGGACGTATTTTCGGGACCTCAAGGATTTCGTCCAGGTATTCTGCACGGCGGGGGTGTATATAATGCCCATATTTTATCTTCCGTCAATGGTTCCGGCTCTCTTCAGGCCGGTGCTTTATATGAATCCGTTCAGTTATTTGGTGTGGTGTTATCAGGATGTCTTCTATTTTGGGAAGTTTGAGCACCCGTGGGCGTGGGTTATATTTACCGTGCTTTCTATCGGCGTATTCTATGGTGGGTACAGAATATTCCGGAGGCTTAAAATCATGTTTGGGAATGTGCTATGACCTTAAATTCAGATACAGTGATCAGCGTTTCAAATCTTTCGAAGGCGTATAAGATATACCGAAAACCTGCCGATATGCTTTTGGAGATGATAATGGGGAAATCCAGGCATAGTGATTTTTGGGCACTTAACGATATATCATTTGACGTGAGGAAAGGCGAGATAGTCGGCATAATAGGCAGAAACGGTGCGGGAAAAAGCACGCTGCTTAAAATACTTGTGGGGACACTTAATGCGACATCCGGAAATTTCGAAGCCAACGGCAAAATCTCCGCAATCCTGGAACTGGGAACAGGTTTTCATCCCGAATATTCAGGGCGCGAAAACATTTATATGGGCGGTATGTGTCTGGGTATGTCAAGGCAGGAGATAGACAGGAAGATAGACTGGATAATAGATTTCAGTGAATTGAGGACATTTATCGACCTGCCATTCAAAATATATTCGTCCGGCATGCAAGCCAGGCTTACTTTTAGCGTTGCCGTCAGTGTAGAGCCGGAAATTTTTATTGTTGACGAAGCCCTTGCCACCGGTGACACTTTTTTTGTCAATAAATGCCTGCACAGGATCACGGAGATCTGTAAAAACGGGACGACGGTTATCCTGGTTTCACATAGCTTAAACCTGGTCGAAAGGCTTTGTAGCAGGGCTATTTGGTTGCATGAAGGCAGGATAATGAAGATGGGACCGTCGCAGGATGTAACAAAACAATATGAGACATATGTATTCAGAGAAGAAAGGGATGCCGCTCATAAAAAGGCGGATTATAATAACCAGCCGGATAGCAGTTACCTCTCAAAGCTTAATACAAATTTTTTGGCTGATGCCGCTTTGCCGGAAGTGGCTGGCGCCGGAACGGTTAATGGTGGGGAGGTGGTTATTTTTAACGCCGGCAATATACAATTGACAAAATTTGAAATGCTTAATGAAAAATTAGAACCGTCCTTCACATTCCGGCAGGGAGAGAAGATCATAATAAGGCTACACTATAGATGCCTTCAAAAGATCCAAAATGACAAGATAGTTCCTGTTATAAACTTTCACGCCCAGGGGCTTATGGTAACAGGCGGGATCGCATCGGAGTGGGGTATGCCATATCAGGATTTGGACGGCAGCGGATACTTCGAATGTGTTTATCCCAATAATTGTTTTGGGGCCGGTGAATACGTAGTATCCGCCGGTATTGTGCGTGATTCCGTAGCTCAGAGGTCGAAAGATTTATGCTCGTACTACTGGAAGCATTTTAAGATGAAAATAGATAGAAAAAAAAGCAGGCCATACAATTATTTATTTGAACCGGAGATGATATGGTCGCATTACCCGGCACGTGAAACGGCCGCAGAGGGCGCCGCGCATGAATGATAGCGGCGCGTTAAAGCGGGTTTATGATGCGTAAGTGTGTGATTATCATTTTGGATTTTATCTGTTTCTTCTGGCTTCTTTGCGGCTTGGCCATTTTCGGTATCGTAGGTCTTTTTCTGCCGCGGCCAAAAAAGGAAATGGCTTATAGAGCCAGAGAGATTTTGAAGTGGACGAGCAATTATGTAGCACCGGGAAGCGAAAAAGTGCTGGATCTGGAAATAGCCAGGGCTCTTGTGGAAAAATATTTTTCAAAAGGGCCGGTTATAGATATTGCTTTTGGTGCGGGACGCTTCGAAGAGCACGCTTTAGGACCGATTATAGAAAAGAAAGGCCTTATAGACGGCATAGACCTGGAGTCCCAGCAAGAATCCAGTGTCGAAGTGATGAAGCACAGGCCATGGGTTCGCAATGCCTGGAAGAAGTCCTATCTGGTTACCGGACTGCCGCCGGGCAGTTACAATTTTGCTTTTTGCAATAACGGCTTGACAGCTTCGGATAAACTCCAGGAGGCCTTTAAGGAGATCCGGCGCATCACGGAAGACGGGGGGATATTCGTGTTCAACATGACGACGAACAATGCGCGCCGGAATACGTATCTATTGTTTATATTTTTAAATTCGATGCTTTTAAGATTCGACAAAGTGCGTTATTGGAAAGAAAAGGCCAAATCAAGACTCGGCTGCTATTTCGATAGCGATGAGCTTCAGCAGATGCTGGCACGATCCGGATGGTCCGTGGTAGAAACGCGCAGATATCTTCAGGGGATATACATGTACTGGCATTATCTGTTCAATTTTCCCGCTTACCATAGATTCTTTAATTATGAGACCACCGGAAATGCGCCGCGTTATTACTCGTTTATGAAAAAAGCCTGGAGAAGCCCGTTTGAGAAGGTCGCCCTGATGCATTTGGCGGCCGCGTCAAAAGCTGTTAATTCCGGCAGTGCCGCCAAATGTTATATCGTAGCAAGAAAGAACCCGGATTCGTGCGTACTTTAATGGAAGTCCTTATAATAAAATACTATGAGTATAAGCCGGTCATGTCAGACGACAGGTTTTCGCCGGATATTGCCTTTCGTCGCCTGAACGGTGTATTGGAGATTGCCCGCCAGGTGCTTCCGGACAGCAAAAAAAGCATACTAGTTCCCGGTCAAGAACTTGAGGCAGCATCTAAACATGTCAGGCTGATGGCCAATGAGACGATATACAAGATTACAGAAGCGCCGTTATCCAAAAACATATTTAGCGGTGATAATCAGATGCTGGTATTCGACGAGCAGGGCTTCTACGCTTCGCCGGGATTGGTAAGGTCGGTTATGGAAACGGCCGCAGGACGCGCGGGTACCTGGCGGGATCCGCAGGGCCTGGCAGCGTCATTTAATTATTCGTCAAGCTGCCGTTTTTTTATAGCTCCTTCGCTCCTGGTCAGGAAGCATTTGTACGGCGTCGGCGATTTCCAATATCTTCAGGATGTGGTTCTTAAAGAAGCCGGAGGAGTATTTTATACCATAAAACCGGACGATATGCCTGAAATTTATAAGCAGGCAATAAAATTTAATCCGTTTCCTTATCACTATTGCCTTGAGCCGACCAGCCGCTGTAATTCAGAATGCATAATGTGCCCTTTTCATAGCCCCGATCCGGATATTGCCAAGGGGAGAGTCTATTTGGGAAAAGGCGGGGATGATATGCCGCTTGGGATGTTTAAAGGGCTCGTTGACGAGATCGCATCGATAGGATGGAATTACCTGCCTCATTACAGGTTTCCTCAGGTTACCGTACAGTTACGCGGCGAGCCGCTTATTGCGCCTTACTGCCGGGAAATGTTTGCCTATGTGAAAGAACGGGACCTGCGCCTTAGTTTCAGTACGAACGGGGCGCTTCTGGGCGATGATGGGTTAATGGATTTTCTTATCGATATCGGCACCGATGAGGTAATAGTGAGCATCGACGGCACAGAAAAGGAATATGCCAGGATCAGGCCCAGTCTTGATTATAAAAAAGTAGTAGAGAATCTAAAGATGCTCCGAAAATTGCGCGATCGCCGGAAGTCGTCCGTCCCGGTGCTGTATGCGAAACGCGTTCATCTGCGGGATTCCACAAAAGAGGACGATGAGAAGTTTATAGAATATTTTTCTTCAATCGCCGATTCTGTAGGCGTATGTTTTGAAAATTACGATGACCCGGAACATGAAGTAAAACATTTTACCGGATATCATTTTGATGTAGATGATCGGGATAGACTGCCGTGTATTTTTGTTTCTGACGTCTGTGCTGTCAAAGCCGACGGAAATGTAGATATATGCTATAGCGGCCAGGGCCATTTTCAGGGCAATGTACGGGAAAAGAAAATGCTGGATATATTAAGAGATAATCCGTTAAGAAACCGTATTTTAGACGGCAATTCGAAGGGTGTATTTAATAATGCGCCGTTTTGTTCACATTGCGCGTCGTGGAAAGGAAATTACAACCGCTATGAAGAGATGGGCGTATATAAAATCGCTGCCAATCCGTTTCTTTCTTATTGGAAAAGAGAGGATTAATGCATAACGACGTGATAAACGCCGCCGAGATGCGCGCGGCGACGCTAAAGCAGATTCCCGAAGGTTGGGATGAGATGGTGGGAGATTGCGATTGGGGTACTTTCTACCACAGTTCGCTTAATCTGGAATTGCTTGGGGATGTATCACCCTCCATGATCAATTTTATTACATACCATGAAAAGAACCTGCTCGCGGGCGGAATTGCGTACGGCG
>JAQUMG010000106.1 GCA_028718265.1 Candidatus Omnitrophota bacterium | reverse complement strand
ATACAAAAATATCCCGCTTCAAACACCGCGAAAGCAGCGCATCTGGCGCTGGCCGAATTTTATATATTGCATAAGAAATACGACAGAGCTGTCTCTACCCTGAACACCATTATAAACAAAGCAGGTAAGGAGGAAACGTTATTATTAAGCCAGGCGTATTTTTTAAGAGGCAATGCCTATGAAATACAGAATCAGTGGAATAAGGCCTTACAGGAATACACGATTTTACGGGACAAATATACCGATACACCGCTGGGCCTTCAGATGTCTATGTATATAGCCGCCTATTACGCAAGAATCGGGCAGGAGGAAAAGGCCAATACGGCGTTGAGGGAAGCGGCCGTATTTTACGAGAAACTGGCGAGAGATAATAAGGGAAAGGTCATAGGATACAGGGCGTTGAATTTATTACGCGATGCCTATTTGAATTTAAAGGAGTACGAAAAAGCGGGAGAGGCGGTCAGTAATACTATTAATGATTATTTTTCACAGGCGGCGCTTGTGGAGCAGTTGCCGTATGTTGACGCGATTTACGTAAGTACCCTGAAAACTCCGGAGAAGGCCGTAGAAATTTATAAAAGTATCGAAGAAAAGACCAAAGACAAGAAACTGAAAGAGATTCTGAATAAAAAAATCGACGCGCTAAAAAGCGGAAAAACAGGAAAAGCGTTAAGCAAATAAAAGTTTACTTTTTTCCTTGCCAAAAGGTTTGATACTGTGGTAAAATCTAAATCCCTTAAGACAAAGAAACATTATAAGCGCTTTGGATCCATGGGCAGGAGATCCGTTGACATAATCAACGAGATGTACAGTCCCATAGATTCGATAAACCGGTTTATAAATTTAGCGTTAGATACAATAGGTGAAAATTCGCAAAGCAGACAATTTCTTCTTGAGTCTAAACAGGGGATAAGAAAAGCGTCGACCCTGTTAAAAAGGCTGGATGTATACGCGAAGAAGCTTGAGAAGGAATTTAAGGAGATGTCCCCGAAATGAGCAAGAATCGGATACTTATAGCGAACGGCGACAAATTATCACAGAAGTCCCTTTACGAAATGCTATGCCGCAACGGATATGGCGTTGATATAACGAGATCATTGCCTGAGGCCATTGCCCGGCTGAATGAAACCGCTTATAATGCCGTTATCATGGATATTCACGAAATAGACAACGCGGAATTTCTGAAAACAGTCAATAAGGTATCTTCCAAGTCTCCTATCATTATCCTCACCTCGTACGGTAATATTGAATTCGCCGTAAACAGTATAAAAATGGGAGCGTTCGATTACCTGGTAAAGCCGGTTGAGGACAAGAAAATTATCTCGTCCATAGAACGCGCGTTGACCACCCCGGCCGTAAATGCTATGGATAAAGAGATATTAAAAAAGGCAGTCCCGGCAAGAGAGGAGAATCGCCATGGCCTGGTAGGTGATAGTCAGGCGATGAAAGACATACATTCCATCATAGGACGTATAGCCAATTCAAGAGCCACGGTTTTAATGTGCGGCGAAAGCGGCACCGGCAAACGGCTCATAGCGCATGCCCTGCACAAAGCAGATAAAAAGCGGGGCATCAAATCCTTTATAGAGATATCGTGCGGCGGACTTCCGAGAGAAATCATAGAGAGCGAATTATTCGGCCATACCAAGGGCGCGTTTACAGGCGCCATAAACGACCGCAAGGGCCGCTTTGAATTAGCCGATGGCGGGACGATATTGCTTGATGATATCGATTGTCTGCCGCTGGATCTGCAGGTAAAACTTCTGAGAGTCCTTCAGCATAAAGAATTTGAAAGAGTGGGCGATAACAGGACGATTAAAGTCGACGTGCGTATCATAGCGTCTACCAACCAGGACCTGGAAAAAGCGATTGCCGAAAAAAGGTTCAGGGAAGATTTGTACTACCGCTTAAATGTCATATCAATGCACATTCCTCCCTTAAGAGAAAGAAAAGACGATATTTGCTCTCTTGTGGAGCATTTTATCGCTATATACGCCAGAGAAAACCACAAAGAAATAAACAGTATTTCCAAGGATGTATTTGCCGTACTGGTGAATTATAGCTGGCCGGGCAACGTCCGGCAGTTAGAAAACATCATAGAGAGAGCAGTAATACTGGATACCGATGACATTATAGGAAAAGAAGATTTGCCGGATATTATTTTTAACGGCACGGCGTGCGTAAATGCGAATTTAGGTGCTGATATCATGTCCAGCCTGAAAGATGTCCTTCAGGAGCCCGAAAAAGTATATATATTGAGAGTTCTCGATGAAGTAGGGTGGAACAAGAAGAAGGCAGCTGTCAAACTGGGCGTGAACAGGACGACTCTTTATAACAAATTGCGCAAGTATAATATTACAGCTTCTGTTGAAAAAGATTAGGGAATCATTTATATCTTATGTTCCAGAAAGATCTGGAAGTAGATGATCTTGTAAATCTTGAATACTGGCAGACCGTTCAGGATTTATTTGCGGATGCGTTCGAGATCACTTTAAGGACTATTACCGCAGAAGGCAGCTTACTCTCCAAAACAAGCAGGCCCCTCAGGTTATGCGAAACAATCCATTCCAAGACATCAGCGCCGTCCGATTTCTGCGGCAGATGTGCCCTTGCCAAAAATACCAAAAGCCTTACTGAGCTGAGAGAAGTAACCAACGCTGAGTGCGCATTCGACCTTGACGTATTCATTGTACCGATAAAAGCCATCGGCAGTAAGATTTTTGCCTACGTTATAGTAGGTCCGGTCAGTCTTAAAGACAGAAAAATCCCGGCGCAATACGCGAAAGAAGCCGCTAGTTTAGGCGTCAATGCGGAAGAGCTGCTGGATGCGCTGATAGAGATAAACGTATTTAGCTACAGCAAGATTTATTCCATAACCAGATTAATAGAGTCGGTATTTTCCAATATGGCGCAATCGGGTTATCATAAAAAGCGGCTCGGGGAGATAGCTCCCGAGATTGCGGAGATGGATCCTCTGTTTATGCGCTATTACGAGGAGAAGATACTGAACGCACTTCTTAAATCCTGCACCATTGCCCTTGATGCCGATTCCGGTTCCGTTATGACGGTAGACAAGAAAACCGGTACCCTGAGCATAAAAGTCTCTTCAAAGATCGAAGAAGGCATAAAAAACGATACGCAGATAAAAATGGGAGAGGGAATAGCAGGGCTTGCCGCTTCTACGTCGCAGCCGATTATCCTGCCCAAAGATAAGGATAAAACCGGCCTTTACGGTAAATTAAACCGGAAATATATAAAATCCTCCATGATCATACCTTTTGAAAAGGGCAATACTCACGAGGTATACGGCGTTATTAATCTTAATATGGTAAGAAAAGACAGGGATTTTTCGGAAAAAGACATTGCCATCGCGAGAGAATTAATAAGCATGGCCAGCGCCGCCCTTTCAGCCCTCCAGTAACACACAAACCTCAATATGGGTAGTATGCGGGAAGAAATCGTAGAGCCAAATCCGGCTCAGGCGGTATTTTTTAAGCAGTATCTTCAGGTCCCGCGTCAGCGTTGACGGATTGCAGGATACATATGCGATAAAACGGACGTTGTGCTTTATTATATTTTTACACACTGCCTCATCAAGCCCTTTTCTGGGCGGGTCTACCAGGATCAAATCGACTTTTTGCTTCAGAATATCCTGTATCAATTTTTCGCAATATCCTTCCCGGACATCAAAATTTCCGACGTTGTTTATCAGCAGGTTTTTCTTCAGAAAAGAAATATTCTCCCGTTCCGATTCCACGCCTATCACTTTGCCTGCATTTTCCGACAGAAGTATACCTAAAGTCCCCACGCCGCAGTAAAGGTCGGCTATGGTTTCTTTGCCGGTAAGCGGCACGGAAGCTTTTATGTCTTTTACCAGTTCTTCGAGCATACTGACATTGACCTGAAAGAACGATTGCGCGCCAAATTGGAACAGTTTGCCGGACACCTTTTCCTCGATAAAATCTTTTCCTATAATGAGCGGCTTTTTATGGGAGGCAGAATGGAGTATCGTAAGGAAGCTCTTTTCGGAAAAGCTCTCCTTTATTTCTATCTCATCCACAAACAGCGCTTTTTTTTCGACTAAAGTTTTGAGCGTTGCGGCAAAAAGGTGGTTCATCTCCGGCGAGGCAAGAAAACACTCATCTATTTCCGTAAACTCGTTTGTTGTCTGCGGGACGTGGTATGCCAGATGCGGAACGCCGCTTTTCCAGAGCACTTTCAGGCGGATCTTATTCCTGTATCCCCAGATGCCGGAAGAAGGCCTTACTATAATATCCTTGAAATCGGTTTTTAAATCATGTACCAGTATTTCTCTCAGCTGGGCTTCTTTTATCTCAAGCTGATAGGCGTAGTCTATGTATTGGTACGGAGAGCATGATTTGTAGTGGGAGCAGCGGGGGGTCACCCGTTTATCAGATATTTTGATTATTCCGGTAGTTTTCGCTTCGATGTAGTTCTTTTTTTCCTGAACAGGCTCCACCTCGACTATTTCGCCCGGCAGGCCCTCGTCCGTAAGCACGACCTTTCCGTTGATGTGCGCCAGGCTTTTTCCCGTATATACTATTTTTTCGATTGTCACTTGCATAGTATAATTATACCATGGTAGTTCTAAGGAATCCGGTATTTTTCTCGCTCCTAGTCGATTTCTTTACGGCGAAGGTCTTTCGCGACTCGGTGGCTGCAGAACTCGCCCCGATGGGCTCTCCATCGGGGCTCTGTCAGCTTCGCCATCCCGAGTGAGTCCCGCTCTCGCGGGACCTCGGGATTCCCTCGTCGCTCAAGCTGCTTCGCCTAAAATCGACATGTCGCTGCGCAAAACACCGGATTCCTTTTTTACCGCAGCGAAAGGCGTTAAGGATTTTGTCAGACGCGAGCGGAATATCGCGGTTAAAGCATACTTTCGAAGTATAAACTTTTTCCGTACACCAATATTTGTATATATCGGTAATTTGTGGTAAACTAATATTACTTATTAAGGAGGTTGCGATGAACTGGAAACTAATCCTCGCGGTTATACTGCTGATTTTCCTGAGCATATTTGCCATGCAGAATTATGAAGTCGTTACCGTAAAATTCCTGGTTTGGTCATTCCAGACGAGCATAGCCATAATGACCTTTTCGGCTCTGCTTATAGGCATAATAATCGGGTTTATATCCTGCATCCTGCGAAAAAAGAAAGCGGAAACCGCCGATGTGCCCGACCCAGGCCTTTGATACCATTGTCATAGGCGGCGGGGCGTCCGGTATAGTAGCGGCGATAAGCGCTAAACGAAAAGGCCGCTCTGTCATGGTCCTTGAAAAGATGCCGCAGCCGGGCAAAAAGATACTGGCGTCCGGCGGCGGACGCTGCAACCTTTTAAATGATAAAATCGACAGCTCATTCTATAATCCTGCCGCGCGCAATATAACCAATTCCGTATTTAGAAAATTCAATAAAGAATCCATTTTAAGTTTTTTCCGCGGCCTCGGGCTTGAGGTGTATTCCGAAGGCGGCCGCATATTCCCCGTAACAAATCAGTCCTCGTCGGTATTGAGGGTGTTGGAAATCGAACTTGAGCGGCTTTCGATCCCCGTGGAATTAAGCTGTGAGGTAATGGATATATCTTTCAGAGGCGAAGGATTTCATATTACGACTAAAAAGGGAAAGAATGCAGGATGCCGCAAGCTTATACTGACGGGCGGCGGCAAGACATATCCGGCATTGGGTTCCGAAGGGACGTGTTATAAATTCGCTAAACATTTCGGGCACAAGATAATAGAGCCCGTTCCGAGCGCTGTTTCTATCGCGGCAAAAGACGCGATGTGCCAGCTCCTTCAGGGGCAGAAGATATCCGGAACCGCTAAGAGCGTAATTGACGGCAAAATAAAAAGCGAAGCAAAAGGAGACGTTATTTTTACCAGATACGGCTTATCCGGCACGGCCATACTGGATGTTAGCGAAGAGATATCTATTGCGTTAAACAGGCATCACAACAAAGATGTTTTTGTGTCTATAGACATGGTGCCTTTTATGGATCTGAACCGGCTGAGGGACGAGATCGGCAAACGGATTAAAAAGGGGTTGCCTCAGCACGAGTTATTGACGGGTATATTGCCTAATAAATTCGGCAAGGCACTCAAGGATATTACATACGGAAATGCAGCCGATAAGATTGCCGGAGTATTGAAGGATAAGCGTTTCAGGGTTATTGCGACGCGGGGCTGGAACGAAGCTGAGTTTACGGCCGGAGGTATCGACGTCGGCGAAATCAATGAATCAACACTCGAATCAAAATTGAGAAGCGGGCTTTATTTTGCCGGCGAGATTTTAGACGTTAACGGCAAAAGAGGCGGATATAATCTGGCCTGG
>JAQUMG010000105.1 GCA_028718265.1 Candidatus Omnitrophota bacterium | reverse complement strand
CTTGTTTGGCGATACTTTCTATATATTTCTCATTGCCGCATATATCCGGCAGGTCGTTGGTTTTCATATTTAGTCGCATGTTCTACTAGACACTATAGATAATACGAAGCACAGTCCATGTCGTGGAATATATTATCCCTATATTCCACTTCGCTAAGCCAGTCCTTGTCTATCTTACCACTCAGAAGGTCATTGTACAAGCGCGTAAACCTGCTTACGTGTACTTTTGATCTTTTGCAGGCATACGGCACCATTGTGCCTGTCTTCATAATAAAAGCCCAGTCGCTTGATTGTGCCAGCAAAAGTTCTCTCGCTGCCTGATTCAGAGCCCGCTGTTTGATATTTCTTTTTTGCTGTTTTTTTTTCGGCGGCTTCTTGGCGCACGCGGCAAATTTTTTGGTAAGTTCCGTCATTCTCTGCCCGGCTTTGTGCAGATGCCTGTAAATCCAGTCATTCCCGCCCTCCAGCCAGAATTCGCTGTAACCTTTATAGCCCCATGTCGAAGCAGACGGCTGCGACAATTGATTTGTCGGATATTCCGAGAGATATTCGGACGGAGTGATCATTCTTACCGTCTTCTGGTCATATGCCATTTTTCTCATTAGAAAATCTATCCACATCGGCCCCTCAAACCACCAGTGCCCGAATAATTCCGCGTCGTAGGGAGCGATTATGACGGGCTTGCGCGGCATGTGAGCCGAAAGATGCTCCACCTGCTTCTCGCGGTTAAACATAAAATTTCCCGCATGCATAGCGGCTTTTTCCCGCGCCCAGTCCGGTATGTACGCCTCTTTATATTCCGTATTGCCGGTTATTCTCCAATATTTAAGCCCGGTATTAACTCTGATCCCCTGCGGATGTATGTAAGGTTTTATGTATTCATAATCGAGCTCGTGTCCTATATCCCTGTAATATTCCCTGTAATCGGGATCGCCGGGATATCCTTCTTTCGAGCTCCAAACCTGTTTCGACGACTCCCAGTCTCTTCCGAAAGCGGCTACGCCCGACGGACAATAGACCGGCGCGTAAACGCTGAATTTAGGAGAAGGATCGCCGTTAATAATGCCGTGCGAATCTATGAAAAAATACCTTATGCCGGCTTTTTTAAGAAATTCATCTACGCCCGGATAGTAACCGCATTCGGGCAGCCAGAAACCGCGCGGAGGCCTTCCGAAAGTCTTTTTATAGTGATCGACGCCGACTTTTATCTGTGCGTTTACGTCGGAAGGATTAACCGATAAGACGGGCAAAAAGCCGTGGGTTGCGCATGACGCGATAATCTCAACATGTCCTTTGTCCTGAAATTTTTTGAACGCAGAAACTATGTCCTTTTTATACTTCTGCACGAACGTTTCCTTCGCCTCCAGAAATATTCTATGGTACATAAGTGCCAGACCATGAAAATGCGACTGATACCCGGTGCGTTCGATCTCTTTTCCCGAAAGCTCTATTAATTTATCGAGGTGGCGTACGTAGCGATCCTGCAGAAGCGGGTCTTTGAGCATGGAGACAAGCGGCGGAGTAAAAGACATGGTTATTTTAAAATCCACGCCGTCGTTTATAAGCCGCTCAAAGACGTGTATGAGGGGTATATAAGTTTCGGTGATGGCTTCGTAAAGCCAGTTTTCTTCCAGGAAATATTCTTCTTCAGGATGGCGTACGAAAGGAAGGTGTGTATGTAATACCAGGCAAACGTACCCTTTGTGCATAATAATTACTCGTACTTCGTGAATTTACGGTCGACGCCGGTCTCAATTCTCCGCTTATCGACTTTATTTTTTGACCGGGCTGTGAAATCAAGAGGGATCTTTCCCCCGTCGGGAAGAGCGAACCTCAAGGTAAATGTCCCGTCGCTGCGCAGGGGTATGTTCTTGCTACCCAAAGATACGGCCGCGTCCGGTTCTGTGCGGCCGTATACAATAAGCTCTGTGCCTATTTCAAAAAAGAACTTACGTTTTATTTCTTCCCGCTCGGAGGCGCTTTTCTCGCTGGCTCCGGCAAATTCACTTGCGCCTCCCATGAGTACCAGTTCCTCAGATGCGCCCAGAAGCAGCCGTTTAAGGAACCGGCCTTTTCCTAAACCGCGGCGCAGCACTTCATCAAGCACAATCCTGCCGTCCCTGAGTACCACTTCGTACCCGCTCATATTCAATTTAGCAAGACGCTGTGACAGCAGATTACGCAAGAGCGGAGATAATCTGGAATAATAAGCCCTGATATCGTTTTCCGTTAAATAAACTTTCCTTCTTATACCTGATACATTACTGCGGTCGGATCTGTTTTTCCTGCCCGACTGCAATTCGGCAACGACAAAAGGCGCTCCGCTCGAATCATCATCCACTTTCATCCAAATCTCTTCCGAACGGCGAGACTGGGTTTGTCGCGGCGTTGTAACTATGTTCGACCTGGTCATGGGGATAAATCTGCCGTCGCGCAAGCGCGCGCCTATCTCCCCGCAATATGTCGCATTGTCGCGCCATAGATTGACATACCAATTATTAGTGACATTAGGGTTAAAATCTAGATCAAACCAGTGGTTGGCATTATTTCCGTTAAAGTGAATGCAGCTTATATCATACATACGTAAGGTATAAATGATATTTTCGGCGACGGTATCAATCCTGCTTCTCAGCTCTTCCATCGAAGGCGGGGACACTTCCCAATAAGCATGTATCCAATGAGGATCTCTCGGGATAAGCGTAAGCGTTGTGGTATTGTAACTTGAAGGCAGATCGTAGGTATCGACAAAATCTTTTTTCGGGATATATTTTGCGTAACGATTAATTTCTTCTATTTTGGAAGCCGGTGAGCGGTCGGAACGTTTTTCTTTGACGGGGATTCTTGTATTATCGCCTGCTTTAAATGGTAAAAAAGCCCTCGTCCTGATATCTGCTACGGTTCGCGTAGTAGTTTTGGGCGAGACGGAATTTTTCCCATTTTTTATGTCGATAATACCCTTCTTCGCCATTAAACGTGCCCCTATATAAAATAAATACGTGTTTAGCTTGCGTATACATTCAATACTTGGTCTGCAATAATGTCCCAGTTAAAAGCCGTCTCGACCGCCACGCGCCCGTTTCTCCCCATCCATCGCGCATGTTCGAAATCCGAAAACAGCGTTCCTATGCCCCATGCCACGGAATCCGGGTTTGGATAAATCTTAAAGCCGTTTACGTCGTGCCAGATGATTTCAGCCGGCCCGCCGTTCGAACTGGCCACGACGGGTTTTCCGGCACTCCATGCCTCCAGAATAACTATGCCGAAGGGTTCATTCCTGCTCGGAACACAAACGCAATCTGTCGCCTTGTAAAGATCTGCAAGGCGCCAGCCGTTAATAAAACCTAAAAACCTTGCCGCGTGGCCAACGCCTATTTGATTCGCCCTGCGCTCGATGCCCCAGCGCATCTCGCCGTCTCCGACGAAAACAAACTTGGCATTTCCGTAATATCTAAGTACGTGAGGTATGGCTTCCACCAGAAGATCCGGACCCTTCTGATAAACCATTCTTCCGGAAAACATTATCATCGGATCCATCGGCCCTATGCCATATTGACGTCTCACGCCTGCCGGATCTATCCATCCGTCGTAATTTCTGTGGCTTACGCCGTTATAGATAACACTGGCTTTCCAATCCGGCAGATTGTACATCCACGTTATTTCGTTCTTCATGGCGTTTGAAACCGCGATAACTCTATCCGCGCAAAATGTCCCGTGTCTTTCATGGTCCCTGATCCTTGCGGAATTGCCTCCGTAGAAGTTATTACCGCATCTGCCGTATTCGGTGGAATGCATGGTAAGAATGCTTTTTCTGCCTCTGCCCTGTTTTATCCACACCATGGCATTTGACGCCAACCAGTCATGCGCATGAATTATATCAAAGTGAGCGCCCATGTAATCTTCCACATGGAATACGGTATTCACAAAAGCGCGGCACATGTTATTTATCTCTTCTACGAAATCAGGATGGCACGCAAAAGGACACCTATGGTAATGAACGCCGTGAATGCGCTCATACTGAGGTTGGCCATGATGTGCCATGCGCGTAAAAACATGAACTTCGTTTCCTTTACGCTCTAAGGCACATGCCAATTCCGTAACATGTATAGCTACGCCTCCTACACTTATCGAGTGTAGGGACTCCCAAGAAAGTAGGGCTATGCGCATATTAACCTTTTATTTCTACTACTGAATTCTCCGATCCGTATGAATTGCGAACAGTGCATCTGTTTGCCGGATCAGTCCACCACTGGCCGTCAACGATAAATTTATATTCGTACCTGCCCGGCTTAAGGCTTAGATCCGTTTTCCATGTCCCGTTCTTATCCTTTTTTAGCGGTGTTCCTGACTTGCTCCAAGAATTAAAACTACCTGTCAGGGCTACTTTGGACGCCTTGGGTGCTGCAAGTGTAAATGTTGCACTCGATTCCGACTTCTTCATTACCTCACCCTCCTTTCCTCTTTTCCTTGTTAGTGTAGACATCAATGTTTCCTTCATGCTATCCTCCTTTCCTGTTAATGAAAGTCTGTATGACTCCAATATATCCGTATCGCTAACAGCGCTAGTTTCGTTAAGAATCTCGCTTACGGGAACACTGAATATTTGCGCTATCTTATTCAGCATCGTACCTTTAATCTCCCTTTTGCCGGTCTCCCACATACAGACGGCCTGGCGTGATACGCCTATTCTTTTGGCCAGGTCTTCCTGTGTTATGTTCTTCTTTTCCCTTATCCTTTTGATGTTCGTTCCGTACATATAATGTCCTCAATCAGACCATTTTGCAATTCCTCATTTTTCTGAGGATTTTGATTATGACACATAACGTTAACTTTGTCAAGAAAAATCTTGCTCATTCCGGCAAAATTGGTAGCTCCACTTTGTGGCTATTTCCGCTTAGGATTAACCGCGATATTCTCCTCGCGTCTAGCAAAATTCTTAACGCCTGCCTGCCGCAGGCATGGCCTTCCGCTGCAGTAAAGAGGAATCCGGTGTTTTTCGCAGCGACATGTCGATTTTAGGCGAAGCAGCTTTAGCGACGAGGGAATCCCGAGGTCCCGCGAGAGCGGGACAATCTCGGGATGGCGAAGCTGACAGAGCCCCGATGGAGAGCCCATCGGGGCGAGTTCTGCAGCCACCGAGTCGCGAAAGACCTTCGCCGTCCCGCCTTGCGGCGGTAGAAATCGACTAGGAGCGAGAAAAATACCGGGTTCCTTTGAATTGCGAGGAGAGTATCAATATTACTTAATCACTTATGTCTTTTTATTCTTGCTCTCGAAGGGTTGAAGTAGCCCATCATTAAATGCGGGAATTCCCTGCGGACGGATGACACAACTTCCTTTATTCCTAACATGGGAGATTCATGAGCGGATACCTTTAAATCTCTAAAATATGCCAGGGGATCGAAATTAAGATTCCTCCACTGTATCATATCTACACCATAAGCTCTTATCAGATTTTTTAATGCCGTGTTTTCATTTTTTAAATCGGTAAAACCGGGCATAGTCAGATAATTTATGGAAACAAAACCTCCCCTTTTCTTAGCAATCTTTATCGACGCAATAACGTCTTTAAAGGCATAGGACTTCGGCCTGTAATATCTGGTGTAATAAACTTCCCGCGCGCTATTTAAGCTGACGCGTATACTATCAAGCCCCGAATCAAACAGCCTACCTATAACATGTGGCCTGCTGGCGTTAGTATTTAAATTGATAATTCCTTTGCCGGTCTTTCTTCTTATAATCTTTACCGACTTTTCGAGGACATCGGACACAAGCAGCGGTTCGCCTTCGCACCCCTGCCCGAAACTTACAACAGGGTCTTTGACGTTATGGATATGAAACAGCGCTATTTCGCTGACTTCTTCCGGAGTAGGAATAAATTTTATGCGCGGCTGCGTTATGGGGCATCTTTTCTTAGGCTGATAAGATATGCAGCCGGCACAGTTTGCGTTGCAAAGCGGGGACGTCGGAAGCGGTGCCTCATATCGCCGCAGAAAAAAATTCTTGGCCGCAGGACAGCCGTAAACCAGGGCACAGTCCCGGAGGTGGACTAGCAGCCTGTTATCCGGAAATATTTTCCTAAACAGTTTTACATTTTGCTTTATAATATTCATATCCATGCACCGCAAGTCCTGCCGGCGCTCTCTGTCTATCCTCGTCGATGCAACATAAAAATCGCCTTTGTAAAATGCGACTGCCGCGTACGCAAAAAGCGGTAACAGTTTCGGGGTACCGATTTCCCGGTACGGGCTATTATAGGTTATGGTAAACCCCGGAGATATAAATGCTGCAACAGCAAAACATCCTTCACTTTTATTTTTTAACGGATTTGTTTTCAGATTTATAAAATTTCTGCTTTGCGGGTCATAACCGA
>JAQUMG010000104.1 GCA_028718265.1 Candidatus Omnitrophota bacterium | reverse complement strand
GGGGCATTGCTATAATTCTACTGTCGATTTTAGTCAATATGGTTCTGTTCCCCTTGTCACGCAAAAGCTATGAGTCTATGAAAAAGATGCAAACTATTCAGCCACATATGGATAGATTACGAGAAGTGCATAAGGACAATCCTCAAAAATTAAACAAGGAGACGATGGAATTATATAAAAAATACGATGTCAACCCCATGGGAGGATGTCTGCCGCTTTTATTGCAGATCCCGGTTTTTATAGCTTTATATCAGGCACTGATGAAATCACTGGAATTGAGGGGATCGGGTTTCTTATGGGTGAAAGATCTTTCTATGCCGGACGCGGTTCCGCTTCCGCTTAGCTTGCCTCTTATCGGAAATTCAATTAACGTACTTCCCATACTAATGACGATAGGTATGGCATTCCAACAGAAGTTTTCCACACCAAAAGGTGCGGCCCAAAGCGCCCAGCAGAAGCAGCAACAACAGATGATGATCATCATGCCGGTAGTATTTTTATTCGTTATGTACAGTTTTCCGTCGGGGTTGGTTTTATATTGGTTAGTAAATACTATATTGACAATGTTCGAACAACGTGCTATAATGCATAGCTAATAAAACATCGGTATAACTTTAACCACGGTAAGGCGTAAGAGATGATGGCAACAAGCATAGAAGTCGAAGCAAAAACAATAAAAGAAGCCATAGAAATGGCGCTTAAAAAATTGCATACGACTAAGGATAGGGTGAATATCAAAATCCTATCGGAGGAGCACAAGGGCCTGTTTGGGATGGAAGGCCATAAGCTCGCTAAAATAAAAGCAACTCTTAAAGAAGTAAGCAAAAATTAGCATGTTCCACGTGGAACATGCTAAAGGGATATTATGGGAAGAGTAATATCTGTATGTAATCAAAAAGGTGGAGTAGGTAAGACCACAACAGCGGTAAACCTATCCACCTTTTTTGCTTTGTCAGGTAAAAAAACCCTTCTGATAGACTTGGATCCTCAAGGCAATGCGACAAGCGGTCTGGGCATAGATAAGAGTAAGATAGATAAGACGATTTACCATACTCTCCTCGAGCAGAATAGAGTAGAAGATATCGTACAAGATACGCAAGTTGCTAATTTGTTTATAGTTCCGTCTAATTTAAATCTCACTGGCGCAGAAGTTGAATTGGTGGGAGTTATAGGCAGAGAATTTAAGTTAAAAAATGCCCTGGAGAGCATAAAAGATTCTTACGATTTCATAATAATAGATTCCCCGCCTTCTCTCGGCCTTCTCACAATAAACGCGCTTACCGCCAGTAATTCCGCGCTGATACCCATTCAATGCGAATACTACGCTTTGGAAGGGCTGGGGCAGCTGACCAAGACCCTTGACCTTGTGAGAAAGAACCTGAATCCAATTCTGCAAATCGAAGGCGTGCTCTTGACAATGGCTGATTACCGGACAAAATTAACCATGGAAGTAATAGAAGAGGCACGCAACTATTTTAAAGAAAAAGTTTATAACACAGTTATTCCGAGAAATATAAAATTGACAGAAGCGCCAAGTTTCGGGAAACCAATTGCGTTATACGACATGTCATCACAGGGTGCCCAGATGTACAAGTCATTAGCCGACGAGATTTTGGGATATAAAACGTCGCAACACATTGAAAATAATGGTGTTATAGATAATACAATAAAAGTCCAATGAGGAGATTTGATATGGAAAGAAAAGCACTTGGCAGGGGGTTAAGCGCCTTGATTCCTGAGCAGCATGAGGAGAAAGAAGACAGGATAATCTATGCCGCAATTGACAGGATCAGGGAGAACCCTTTTCAGCCGCGCGAAAAATTCGACCAGAAAAAACTTGACGATTTAGTAGCTTCGATAAAAGAAAAAGGCGTATTGCAGCCGATGATAGTACGCGACAAAGACGGTGGGTATGAACTTATCGCGGGTGAGAGAAGGCTAAGGGCGGCAAGAACGCTGGGCATTGCGGAAGTACCGGTTATCGTGCGAAACGTAAGCGATGCCGACGCTTTGGAATTATCATTGATCGAAAATATACAACGGGAGGAGTTGAACGCAATCGAAGAGGCTAAGGCGTTTCAGAGATTGATGCAGGAATTCGGATTTAGTCAGGAAGAGGTAGCCAGAGCCGTCGGAAAAGACCGCGCTACGGTAGCGAACGTTCTCAGATTACTGACTCTTCCGAAAAGGGCACAGGAGATGGTTTCCGGCGGAGAAATTTCGCCGGGCCACGCAAAAGCGCTTTTGTCGCTTTCCGGCGAGCACGCTATTCTTAAGCTCGCAAACAGTATAGTAACGAAGGGCCTTTCGGTAAGAGAGACGGAGAACGCCGTTGCCAGAAAGAAAGGGGCGACTGCCGCAGCAAAAGTTCCGTCGGAAAAAGATCACATGGTCATGTTTTTTGAAGAAGAAATGCAGAGGATACTAGGAACAAAAGTCGCGATAAAACACGGGAAAAAACGCGGTGTAGTCCAGATAGACTACTATTCTCTCGATGATTTGGAGCGGATTTATAATTTGCTGAAAAAGCAGGCAGGCAGCTGATCCCGCCAAGACGTATTGACGGTTTCGGCATTCATTGCTATAATAATAAGTCAATCTAACGGAGAAAATTATGGTAGAACAAACACTCATATTGATAAAGCCTGACGGGCTGAAAAAGTCCCTGACGGGAAATGTGTTAACGCGCCTTTCAGAAACGAAACTTGATATTGTCGCTGCAAAAATAGTAAAGGTATCGAGGGAGCTTGCCGTGGCGCATTACGGCCATATGAAGGATAAACCGTTTTTCGAAGAGCTTATAAAATATATAATGGGTGATTATCATAAGCATAAAGTGATGGCCATGGTCTATCACGGCGAGGACGCTATCGGCAAAGTTCGGCAGATATGCGGCTCTACTAACCCCGAGGAAGCGGATCCCGTTTCCATAAGAGGGGCGTACGGCAGGATCACGACGAAAGGCGTTTATGAAAATGTCATACACGCTTCTACAAATCAAGAAGAAGCGGAGAGAGAAATAAAATTGTGGTTTGAACCCGGCGAAATCATCGTGGATGCGTATCCAACCAGGAAAGTGGAAATAAAATCGCTGAAAAAGACAGTTTGGGCATAAACGAGGTTTGATATTATGATACGGAGCATGACAGGTTACGGACGCGGCGAAGCGAGCGGCAAATTCGGAACGGTAAAAGTAGAGATAAAAAGCCTGAACAACAAATTTTTTGATATTGTTCCCAGAATGCCCGGCGGGCTCAGCATGTTCGAGGACAGGGTCAGGGAATATATACAAAAAAAGGTGAAGAGGGGAAGGATAAACTTATCCGTCAACTACGACGAGATATTCGACAGGCCTCAGAAAAAGGCGGTACTTGATAAAAAACTCGCAACATCTCTTTTAAAAGAAATAAAATCATTTAAGAAAGCACAGAGCCTGAAGGGAGACGTCGACATAAATCATATCATATCGCTGCCCGGCGTGATAAATTATGAAAGCCCTAAGATAGATTCCGGAGAAATGTGGGCTAGTCTGAAGAGAGCGCTTGATGCGGCGCTAAAAGACCTGGACAGATCAAGGCGAAGCGAAGGGAAAAACCTTTCAAGAGACATTTTTTCCAGGGTAAAGAAGATAGAGAGATCAATAGATGCCATAGATAAGCGTTCTGCCAAAGGCGTCGAGCATTATAAAGACGAATTATCGAAAAAGATAAGCGAGTTATCGGGAGGAATCGAGATAGACAAGGAACGGTTGGCGCAGGAAGTGGCCCTATACGCCAAAAATTGCGATATCACGGAAGAAGTAACCCGCATAAAGAGCCACGTTGCAAGTTTTGAGAAATCCCTGGCATCCGGAGGAGAAAAAGGCAAGACGCTCGATTTCGTAGCGCAGGAACTCATAAGGGAAATAAATACTGTCGGGGCAAAGTCGAGCGATTTTCAGATATCGAGTCATGTTATAAACATAAAAGGCGAGATAGAAAAGATTCGCGAACAGCTTAAGAATATTGAATGAGAAAAAAAGGCAATCTTTTTATAATATCTGCTCCGAGCGGCAGCGGCAAAACGACATTGTGCGAATTGCTTGAAGGAAAGACGCCGCACCTTGTACGTTCCGTGTCGCTTACCACAAGGCCGCCGCGCCGGGGGGAAAAAAACGGAAGAGATTACAGATTCGTAACCGAAGCAGAGTTTAAGAAAAGGATCAGGAGCGGCAGGTTTCTGGAATGGGCGAAAAACTTCGGTTATTATTACGGCACACCCAGAGATAAGATCCTGACGCGCCTGAGCAGCGGTAAAGACGTAATTCTCGCCATTGACGTAAAAGGCGCCATGAAGGTAAAAAAACTCTATCCCGACGGAGTTTTCATATTTATACTGCCGCCATCTCTCGGCGAACTCAAAAAAAGGCTGCAGCAAAGAGGGGCTAACAGCAGTAAAGAGATCAGAAAAAGGATTCAAATAGCAAAAAAGGAAATAACTTACCTGCCCAAATATAATTATTCGGTACTCAATGACAGCATAAAAAATGCTGTGGGGCATTTAGAAGCGATCGTAAAAGCCGAGAGGCAAAAGACAGGAGCATAGGTGCAATATGGTAGAAGATAAGGACATGTCGTATATTCCGATAGAGGATTTACTGGGTAAGGGGGAAAGTATTTACAAGCTTGTCTTGCTTGCCGCCCGCCGGGCCATAGAAGTCAGCGATACCGGCCAAAGGCTTGTGGATATCAGCCCCAAAGTGAAGGCATCCACGGTTGCCCTCGAGGAAATAAAAGAAGGCAAGGTATCTTATAAAATAATCGGGAGCGGAAAATAGTGGGTAAGGCCGGAAAAAAAATACTGATAGGGGTTACTGCAAGTATCGCTGCCTATAAAAGCTGTGATATTATAAGACACCTGAGAAAGCTCGGATGCGATGTTAAAGTCATAATGTCGCCCGACGCAGGACATTTTATCACCCCGCTGACATTGCAGACAATATCCTGCAATGAGGTTGTAACCGATATGTTTAAGGTCAGCGAAAAGTGGGATATTTATCATACTTCTTTGGCCGAGTGGGCGAATGTCATCTTAATAGCCCCGGCCACTGCTGACATGATCTCCAAATTGGCCTGCGGATTGGCGGATTGCGCCTTAAGTGCTACGGTTTTAGCCAGTAAGCGCAAAGTATTGTTAGCTCCGGCAATGAACGAGAATATGTATACTCACAAAATCGTACAGGAAAATATCGAAAGACTTAAGAAAGTCGGGTATAAATTTATCGCTCCTAAGCGCGGATATCTCGCCTGCGGCTACGAGGGCGTAGGGCATATTGCCGACACAAAAGATATCATCGAAGCTGTGAAGAAGGCATTGAAATAATATGCCGAAATCAAAAAAAGCCCCGAAGAAGCCATATCAGAAAAAAACCTTTCTTATTACCGCTGGCCCCACAATAGAACCGATAGATCCCGTAAGGTATATATCAAATTACTCGACGGGCGAGATGGGCTATGAACTTGCGAAAGCGGCGAAGAAAAAAGGCCATAAAGTCATACTCATAAGCGGCCCGACGTCTCTAAAACGACCCAAGGGTGTAAAATTTATTCCGGTTATTACCGCACTTGATATGAAAAGGGCAGTATCGGAATATTTCCGCAGCGCGGATTGTGTTATTATGACAGCCGCCGTGGCCGATTTCAGGCCCGCCGTGTTTTCGGGAAAAAAACTGAAGAAGACCTCAAAAAAAGAATATATTTTACGGCTCGTGAGGAATCCGGACATACTGTCCGAACTCGGCGGGGTCTGCCGGAGGCAGGGAAAAAGCCGCAAAATTATCGTGGGGTATTCCCTTGATACGGATAATCATATCGCAAACGCTAAGAGGAAGATGACATCGAAGCATCTGGATATTATAGTAGTAAATAGAGCAGGAAAAACTGCTCACCCCTTCGGGAGCGGCAAGAAGGACGTAACTATAATCTCAAAAGAAGGCGCAACGTTAGTCCTGAAGGGTACTTCCAAACAAAAAATAAGTCATATTTTACTTGACAAAATAGACATCCTAGCGTAATCTTATAGTAATACTGCGTATAGTATTAACATAAAATGATTTATTAATAACAAGAATAACAAAAAGGGGAGGGGAATAGATGTCTATTATAAAGAGGAAAAAAAGAGGATTTACTCTCATAGAGCTCCTGGTAGTTATAGCAATTATAGGTATATTGGCGGCGTTCCTGACTCCCGCCGTGCAAAAAGCCCGTGAGAAGGCAAGACGCACAAGCTGCGCCAGCAATTTAAGACAGATAGGCATAGCCCTGCATCTGTATGCTGCAGATAATAATGAGAGCTTTCCGTCTGTAGCGGCAGGCTCCTCAAGTATGGGGCCTCTTTTTAGCGACTATATCGATACCACAAAAGTATGGGACTGCCCAAGCGATCCCAACAAATCAGGCCAGACAAATTTAGCATC
>JAQUMG010000103.1 GCA_028718265.1 Candidatus Omnitrophota bacterium | reverse complement strand
CCATTGCCGTTACGCACGACATGGTCAGCGCTTATAAAATAGCAGACAGGATAGCGATGCTTTACGAAGGCAAGATCATAGAAACCGGCACGCCGGACGAAATAAAAAATACAAAGAACCCGATAGTAAAACAATTTATAACCGGCGCCGCAGTAGGCCCCATAACGGAAAAAGAGCCGGTACAAAAGCAATTATAATATACACGGGAGAAAACTTATGGATAAGAAAGGCATAGCGTTTGAAGTAAAAGTCGGAATGTTTATTTTAGTCGGATTTGTAATACTTTTATTGATGATCTTTTCCATAGGCGATATCTATTTTATAAGGCCGGGGTACCATATAAAAGTGGTATTTAACTTTGCGAACGGGATAGCGAAAAACGCCCCGGTCAGGCTCGCGGGTATCGAAGTGGGTGAAGTGGACGACCTGAAAATATATTATGACGGCAAGGAAGAGAGGACAAAGGTCGAGCTTTCGGCGTGGATAAAAAGGAATAATATCATGATCGAATCGGATTCCAGGGCGGTAATAAACACCCTCGGTATATTGGGCGAGAAATATCTTGAGATATTTCCCGGCAAGGGCAAGAGTTTCCTGAAGGAGTGCGACGTATTGGTCGGCAAAGATCCCGTTTCCATGGAGGACATGACCGGCCAGTTCAAGCAGCTGGCGGATTCCTTTACGGTAGTAATGGAGAGACTGAAAAACGGAGAAGGGACTGTGGGCAAATTTCTCACGGATGACAGCATCTACAACAATTTGGAAGAATTTACCGCAGACATAAAAGCAAATCCGTGGAAGCTGATGAACAGACCGAAATGACAAAACTAAAAAATAAGACAGTGTTCACATGCCAGGAGTGCGGGTATCAGGCCGTAAAATGGCTCGGCAGGTGTCCCGACTGCAATACCTGGAATTCTCTCGTAGAAGAGGCCGATTTCGCGCCGGAGTTTGCTAAGGCTGGCCCCAGTGATTTTCAGGCTGTATTTTTAAAAGAGCCGCCTATATCTATCGATAAGATAGAATCTGTTTCAAACGACAGGTTTTCCACGAATATCGCGGAGTTAGACAGGGTTTTAGGCGGCGGCGTGGTACCCGGTTCGGTGACGCTTATCGGCGGCGACCCGGGCATAGGAAAATCCACACTTTTGCTTCAGGTATCAGACTCGGTAAGCAGCGGGAGAAAAGTTCTTTATGTCAGCGGCGAAGAATCGATAAAGCAGACAAAGCTAAGAGCGGACAGAGTCGGCAGCGCTTCTCCGCAATTATTCATCGTCAATGAAACGAATCTGGATTCGATACAGGATTATATAAATAAACTCAAGCCTCAGGTCGTTGTCATAGATTCAATACAGGTGATTTATAAAGACGCTCTTTCATCTTCACCCGGAAGCGTGAGCCAGGTAAGACTTTGCGCCCAGGAGCTTACTTTTATGGCAAAGAAGATGGGGATATCTCTTTTTCTGGTCGGCCATGTTACGAAGGACGGAAGCATTGCCGGTCCCAGAGTACTTGAGCATATGGTAGATACGGTATTATATTTCGAAGGCGAAAGGCACATGAGTTTTCGCCTCCTGAGGGCGGTAAAGAACAGATTCGGCTCGACGAATGAAATAGGCATATTCCAGATGGGCGAAGAAGGCCTCAAGGAAGTACTTAATCCTTCAGGCATTTTTCTTCAGGAACGGCCGAAAGGCATTTCAGGCTTTGTCGTGGTACCGACCATGGAGGGGACACGGCCGCTTTTGGTAGAAGTGCAGGCGCTGGTGTCGCCTACCAATTTTGCCGTTCCGAGAAGAGAAACGAGAGGCGTAGACTATAACAGAATTTCCCTGATATCGGCAGTGTTGGAGAGGCGGGCAGGCCTCGAATTGGGTAAGTTTGATATTTATGTAAATGTAGCCGGCGGCGTAAATATAACCGAGCCCGCCGTGGATTTAGGTATAGTAATAGCCATAGCCTCGAATTATAAAGAATTACCATGCGACTATGATTGCGTTGTAATGGGAGAAGTCGGATTGGGCGGAGAAATCAGGAGCATAAATCAGATAGAGAGGCGATTAAAAGAAAGCGAACGGCTGGGTTTTAAGCGCGCGTTAATTCCTAAGAATAATTTATCCGGTGCAAATAAGATCGATATGGAAATTATACCGGTATCTTTTTTAAAGGAAGCGCTTGATGCAATGTTCGGAAAACAAGATAGTCCCGCGCCTCTGAGGGGCGAGGGACGATTTTCTACCGAAAATCGGAGGTGATTTTTTTGACTATTATATTTATAAGGGTATTTTTTATTTTTCTGAGCGTAGTAGCAGGTTATTATATAGGCGGACTTTATTCCGGTGTAAATGTCGCCTGGGATTTAATAGGTGCGGCACTGGGCCTCGTTTGTTCCGGAATATTGATGTTCGGCGAGATGCTAATGCAGAAAGTTTCTACGCGAAATCTTTCGGCGGGCCTGGTAGGCCTCGCATTCGGAATATTTATGAGCTGGATAGTTATGGCGGTGGTAAAGCTTATTCCGATGAAGCCGGAGATATTTCTATCGATGCAGATAGTTATTACTTTGATATTCTGCTATCTCGGCATGGTAATTGCGCTTCGCGGCAAGGATGAGTTCAGCCTGATAATACCTTATGTAAAATTCGAAAGGCGCGACCAGACAGAGCAGCTTGTCATATTGGACACATCCGTCATAATCGACGGAAGGATCGCGGACATATGCCAGACCAAATTCATAGGCGGCCGGCTCATAATACCCCGGTTTGTTCTGAAAGAATTGCAGCAAATAGCCGATTCGCAGGATTCACTTAAACGAAACAGGGGCCGCCGCGGACTCGACATATTAAACAAGATGCAGAAGAGCCCTAATATGGACATCAAAATTGCCGACGAGGATTTTCCCGAGATAACCGAAGTGGATGCAAAGCTTATAAAGATGGCAATCGTACTGGGCGGAAAAATAGTGACAAACGATTACAACCTGAATAAAATAGCGGAACTGCAGGGTGTCGTAGTATTAAACATAAATGATCTGGCGAATGCCCTGAGACCGGTTGTGCTTCCGGGTGAAATCATGCAGGTAAGGATTACAAAAGAAGGCAAGGAATATAATCAGGGAGTAGCATATCTTGACGACGGCACCATGGTAGTCGTAGACAACGCCCGGTATCTTATAGGGCAGAACCTGAAGGCCGTCGTAACGAGCGTGCTCCAGACGTCAGCGGGCAGAATGATCTTTGCGAAGATAGAAGAGAACGAGAAGAAGCGCTAGAATGAAAACGACGGCAATAGTTGTTGCTGCGGGCAAAGGCGTAAGGTTCGGTTCTAAAGAGAAAAAGCCGTTCGTAAAGCTCAGGCACAAGCCTTTATTGTCATACGCGTTGACAGCGCTTCAGCAGTCACCGAAAATAGACGATATTGTTCTGGTGGTCGACGGCTCTTCGATTGAAAAAGCCGGAGCGCTGACAGCGAGATACGGCATAACGAAAGTAAGGCGCATTGTAGCCGGCGGAAAAATCAGATCGCAGTCAGTCCGGAACGGCTTAGGCCACATAGATAGCGGTACATCTTTGGTTCTGATACACGACGGCGTGAGGCCGTTTGTGAGTAAGGATCTGGTCGAAAGACTGATTGCGGCGGCAAAGAAGTTCGGTGCAGCTATTTCGGCTGTTCCGGTAAAGCCGACCATAAAATTATCCAAAGACGGATTATTTGTGAGCTATACGCCCGAGAGACATTATTTATGGGAGGCGCAGACACCTCAGGTATTCAGGAAAGAACTCATAGAAAAAGCATATAAAAAGATAGGCACCAAAGGGCTGACCGACGATGCCGCTTTAATAGAACTTGCAGGCGCCAAAGTGAGACTGGTACAAGGCGATTATAAAAATATAAAGATTACGACAAGAGAAGATCTTAAAATCGCAGAGGCATTAGTCAAAAAATGATGCGTATAGGCATAGGCTATGATTTTCACCGGTTAGCGGACGGACGGAGGCTTATTCTCGGCGGAGTGGAGATTCCGGGGGTAAAGGGCCTTGAGGGCCATTCGGATGCCGATGTCGTACTTCATGCGATATGTGACGCGCTTTTAGGTGCGGCCGGCAAAGGCGATATAGGCCAGCACTTTCCGAATCACGACGACAGATATAAAGACATATCGAGCAGAGAACTTTTGAAGACGGTAGGCGCTCTCTTATCCAAAGATAAATGGCATATTAGTAACGTGGATGTCATGGTTATTCTGGAAGAGCCGAAGATCGAGCCTTTCAAAGAAAAAATGTGCAGAGCGATTGCCGAAACATTGAAAATAAACAGTGAAAAAGTGAATGTAAAAGCGACTACCACCGAGGGAATGGGTTCACTCGGCAGAAGCGAGGCAATAGCCGCCCAGGCAGTCGCGTTGATAGAAAAAGGATGATAAGATGCTTTTACTGAATGTAATATTACAATTGTTAGTACTGACCGTCATTCTGATTGTTACGTATCTCGTACTCGCGGCAATATTTTTCAAGAGCGAAATAGAATCGGCACTTGAGAGAGATCCGGCGGCAACAAGCGCGATAGAGATAATGCTTACCTATTCAGGTTTTCATGCTATTGTTACGCACCGGATAACCCACGCCTTGTATAAGGCCGGCATTCCTTTTTTATCCAGGTTCTTCTCGCAATTCGGAAAGTTTATTACGGGCATAGAAATACATCCGGGTGCGACAATAGGAAAAAATTTATTTATCGACCACGGCATGGGCGTCGTGATAGGCGAGACGACCATAATAGGCGATAATGTTACGTTGTTTCAGGGTGTTACGCTGGGCGGAACGGGAAAAGAGAAGGGCAAGCGCCATCCGACCCTGGGAGATAATATAGTAGTCGGAGCCGGAGCGAAAGTCCTGGGAAATATTGTCATCGGCGATAATGTAAGCATAGGCGCGAACGCCGTTGTAGTCAGGGACGTGCCGCCGAATTCTACCGTCGTAGGCGTTCCCGGGAGGATCGCAAGAAAAGAAGGCAAAAAAGTACCGGGAATAAACCTTGACTACACGTCGCTGCCGGATCCTCTTGCGAATTCGCTGGAGCGCCTTCAGGGTGAAATAGATAAGATAGAATCGGAAATGAAAGACTGGCACGAAAAAAAATAAGATGCCTATTTACATATACAATTCGCTTACAAGGAAAAAAGAAGAATTTACGCCTATCAACGCTGACAGCGTAAAAATGTATGTATGCGGCCCCACCGTATATGACGAGCCTCATATAGGCCATGCGAGAGGGGCTTTTGTTTTCGAAGTCATCAGGAATTATTTCAAATACAAGAAGTACAGCGTGAAATACGTCCGTAATGTAACCGACGTAGACGATAAGATCATTGACAAGGCAAAGAAAGAATTTCCGGGCGAGGATTTGAGCAGCGCTGTAGGCAAAGTTTCTTCCAAATATCTTGTTTCGTATCACCAGGCCATGGAGCACCTCGGTATCCTAGGGCCTGACGTCGAACCAAAAGCTACGGCCTATATAAACAAAATGATCGGATTCATAGAGCATCTTATAGAAAATGATGCCGCTTACGTCGCAGACGGCGACGTGTATTTTGACATTAAAAAAGCCAAAGATTACGGTAAGCTATCAAACCAGTCGCTTGAAAAAATGGAATCCGGCGCAAGAGTTATGGCCGGAGAGAATAAGAAAGATCCGCTTGATTTTGCATTATGGAAAAAACCGAAAGAAGGCGAACAATTCTGGCCAAGCCCGTGGGGTAACGGCAGGCCGGGGTGGCATATTGAATGCTCTGCAATGAGCTCTGATATACTCGGCGATGAGTTTGATATACACGGCGGCGGCATAGACCTTATATTTCCTCATCATGAAAATGAAATCGCGCAATCCGAAGGCGCAGGGAAAAAATTCGCAAGATACTGGATGCATAACGGCCTTCTTACAATAAACAGCCAGAAGATGGCGAAGTCACTCGGGAATTTTATTACCATATCCGTTTTTCTGGAGAAATATAAAGACCCGGATATACTTAAGATATTTTTTCTGTCCAGTCATTACCACATGCCTGTTGATTTTACCGACGAAGCCATAGAGGCGGCTAAAGCGGCGGTGGAAAGGTTTAATATATTCTTTGGCACTGTTGAGGATTTTGTTTCTAGGAATAAGGCAGGTTCGCCGAAAGGCGCCGATAAGGAGTTTTTGAAAGCCATACATGCGGAATTTGAAAAAGCGATGGACGATGATTTTAATACTGCCCGGGCACTGGCCGTACTTTTTGAGGCGGTAACCGCCGGCAATTCGATGATAAATTCCGATAAATTCAGCCCGGAGAAGAAGGCCGCTTTTTTAAATGAACTGGTTTCCCAAGTAAAAGAGATGGCGAAAGTATTGGGGCTTAATTTTATGAAAAAAGATATCTCCGGTAACATGAAAAAGATGATAGCGGAAAAAATGGAAGCCCGCGAAACAGCCCGCAGGAAAAAGGACTATAA
>JAQUMG010000102.1 GCA_028718265.1 Candidatus Omnitrophota bacterium | reverse complement strand
CTTTTACGTCCTTTTCGTCCGCACTTACAACTCCTGCTTTTATTTCGCAACATTTTTTTATCGCATATTCGACCTTTGCCTTTTCCAGTCTTTTTAAAGCCGCGATATTTCTCGTCAAAAAATCAAAAAAGGCGCAACTGTCGATTATCGAATATTTTATTATTTCTGACAAACCGCACTGTACCTCCCTTTTTGGGAGTGTTTTTAGGGTGGATGTGTCGGAAATGACTAACTTCGGCTGATAAAATGCGCCGACCAGGTTTTTTGCAAATGGGGCATCAATGGCTACCTTGCCGCCTATGGAAGAATCGACCTGCGCCAGAAGCGTTGTCGGTATCTGCACAAGAGGTATTCCGCGCCGGTAAACAGCCGCTACAAATCCTGCGAGATCGCCTACTACTCCGCCGCCAAGCGCCGCTACAAAAGGTTTTTTTCCTTTATCAAAGCGTGCGATATTGTTTATTACGGCGAAAAAGGTTCTGTGAGATTTACTGGTTTCAGAATCGGGAACAATCTCGGTATGGATGTGCATTCCGCTTCTTTTGAGAGAATTTTTCAGCGCGCGGCCGTAGAGGCGGTTTATCGCGGCATTTGTTATTATTACGGCGTTATTCCCTAGCTTCAGGCGGGAGATATACGGGCCGCTTTTTTCAAGTATGCCACGGCCTATTCTTATCGGGTAACTGTTTTTTCCCAGCCGTACTATTATTTCTTTCATGTACCGTTTCGAATTCCAGCCCGGCGCATTGTCTCAGCGCTTACGGCTATTATTTGACCTTACTGCCAGGTTTTACCGGCTTCTCGGGAATGATTATACTGATACCATTCTCGTCCTGAGCCGCTAATAGCATAGCACTCGATTCGATGCCGCGGATCACGGCCGGTTCCAGATTGTTGACTACTACGATGTTTTTGCCAACCAGGCTTTCTTTTGAGTAATAATTTTTAATCCCCGCTATTATCTCTTTTTTGACTTCGCCCGTGTCTATTTTAAGAATCAATAATTTGCTGGCATCGGGATGATCGCGGACTTCTTCGACGCGCGCTGTAATGATCTCCAGTTTTTTAAAATCTTCAAAACTTACCATAGGTCACCAAAAGTTATAGCGAGGGTTACTTTTTACCCGGTTTTTCCTGTTTTGCCGCACCTTTTGCTTCTTCCTTCGCGGCAGGTTTCCCGGCTGTGCCTTTTCCTGCGGGAGCAGCGCCTTTAGCGGGAGCAGCTCCTTTTGCAGCAGAGTCACCCTTACCGGCCTGCCCGGCGGCGGCAGTTCCGGCAGGTGCAGGTGCACCCTCAGCTCCGGCGGTACCTTCGGCAGCGGCCTCAGCAGCCTTCTCCTTCTTTATCTTGACCTTTAATAGCTTGATTTTTTCTAATCCATACACGGAATCGCTTTCGGCCCACTTATCTTTTTCTGACAAAAACTTAAGCCTCTCAAAGCGTTTCCAGACTGACCTATGTGCTTTTTCTTTTCCCTTGGATTTTAAACTTGGATGCTGCGACATTGTTCCTCCTTAATTTAGTTCTTTATTTTGCGGATGTAGCAATTGGGATATTTTTGTTTTATAGCCGCTAAGTCATTATTCAGCTCCGCAGTACTTGCATATCTGCCGGTGCAGACATGGTACCATGCATTCGACTGGATAATGAAAGTCTTATACCCCATATTGTTCAAACGTGCTGTTTCTTGTTGAGCCTCTTCCATTTTTTTTACTGCCATAATTTGAATAGTGTACGGCTTAAACGCTATATCGGCAGATTTTTTGCCGGCGTCCGTCGGCGTTTTTTCATCCGCCGCCTTGCCTGCAGAAGTCGTTGCCCGCGCGCGCATGTTTTTAACGGCTATTCCCTTGCCCCTTTCAACGCCGAGCGAGAAGAAAATCACCACTACCATAATCAGGACGATAAAGAAAAGCGCCAGGTTTTCGTAAGAGACACTCAATACCATTTTCTTGCCGAGCGCCATCTCCTTCTTGAAATAGGCGAATTTATTATTGCCGGATGCCTGAAATTCGGAAAAAAATTCTGCCTGTTTTTCCTTCGAATAGTTTGTATTATTGTTTTCCTTTGCCACGTTTTTATAAACTCCGGTAACGCATAACATATATTTTCATAGGATTATATCAATATAGGCCATATAAGTCAATATATCTAATGGCTATTTTACCTTAAGGATGGTCTCTTTTATATTCAGTTGAAACATATCGCTGTTTATGCGAAGAGAAGGTTTGGCGTAATTACCGGCGGTTTTTAGCGTAATACCCATCCATCCGTCCTTTTCATTGCTTAACAAGGTTGTCTTTATTATGTCCGGAATGGTGCCGACTATAGATTTATTGAATGAAAAGTGTACATTGCAGTCGAGCGTGCCGTCTTTTTTTATCAATCCATCGCCGCTTATTACTATATTCATATTTGATGCTGCCGCTTTTTTGATAAATACGGCGTCTTTCTGAAAATCAAAATCACCTTCTATGGTGTTAAAATCGACATTGGGTATGGTTGGCATAGTCAGTACGCGCGATACGGAATTAAGCAATCCGATATCTTTATAGAACTTTACGTCTTTCGCGGAAAACAACATCTCTTTTTTGCCCAATAACATTGCTGCAATGTTGTAGTTGATGTTCACAGTCGCAGCCTGGCATACCATCCCGCCCTTATCGGAAGCGGAAACGCCCTCCAAAAGGATATTTCCCGGCAGCCATATCCTGGAAGTTTTGAACTGGATAGTCGCGGCAAATTTTTTTTCAAACGGCGAAAGTATAAAATGGTTGATTATATTTAATTTTATAGGGATAAGCAGCAGGCAGCAGGCCGCGCAGAATAAAATCAGCACCGTTTTTACTAAATTACCGGTAGTTATTTTCATTATTTACTCCGGATGTGCGCTTTAATTCGGGGTTTTGTATTTTCGTTCAAGATGCAATCGTATTTTTGAAATAGTTTTCTTGTCGGGCGTGCAGGCGTATGCAGAAGTCAGCGCCGTCTGATGCAAGACCAGTATCTTGGCTTTGGCAAGGTCATGCAGGGCACTCTCTGTTTTAGCTGCGTCCTCATTTATCCATGTAGCGATACCGCGTGACGTATCTATGCTGGACGGATTCTCCAGGAAAAATCGTACAATTTTACGGTTGATTTCGACGTCCAGATATTTTTGCAATTTTATAAATTACCTGTTAGCTTTCAGGAGGTCGACAATATCTTTTTCTCTTATTATCCTGAGAAATGCCTTTACGGCTTCCGGGTCAAATTGGCTGCCGGCACCTTTCTGTATTTCCGATATCGCATTTTCTATGTCTATTTTCTGGCGGTAAGGCCGCTTTGTAATCATCGCATTAAAAGCACCCGCAACTGCCATTATCTTTGCTCCCAGCGGGATTTGATTGCCTTTTAACCCTTGGGGGTAACCGCTGCCGTCGTAGTTTTCATGGTGGTGCAGAATGATGGGTATCACCGGCTGCAGGAAGCTCAGATGTTTTATTATGCTTACGCTCTTTTTCGGATGTCGTTTTATGATATCATATTCTTTGCCTGTCAATTTCGCGCGTTTTGTCAGTATTTTATCAGGAAACCCTATTTGCCCTGCGTCATGCAAAAGCGCGGCATAATGCAGGTTTCGCAAATCTTCGGGACCGAGCTGGAGCTCTCTGCCTATGGCCAGAATTATTTTTATGAATGATTCTTTCGGCTTATAGTTTCCGTGCGCGCGGGTAGCCAGAATGGCCGCCAAAGATTTTATGCTCCCGAGCGTAATATCCTCCTGCTCTTTATAAAGTTTAGCGTTTTTGATTGCAATAGCCGCTTGTTCGGAGAGAGTTGTCAGTATCTCTTTGTCAAAAATATTAAAAGGCGTCTTGTCGTTTTTGCCCATCGCGCATATTGCGCCGACTACATCTTCGTCGGTCAATGGAACGCACAGCGTATTTTTATTCATTATGATTTTGCCTTTGGCTAGGACCTCATTGCGGATTAACCTTGCACACCGACGCTTATCAAAGCCGGTCTCTTTTCTTACGCCATTGCCGCCGTTGGCCGCAACGTGTATAACGGTAGGTTTTTGATTTCCGTTAGCGAGAAAGATACAGCAACGTTCAGCCCTCAGTACCTGCAGGCACAGGCGCGCCATTTTGGGTAATAGTTCATCAATGTGCAGGGTGGAGCTTAATATTCTGTGAATAGTGTGGATTGTCGAAAGTGCGATCGCTCTGGGCCTTATAGTCTCATAAAGCTTAGCCAGTTCACTTTCCTTCTGAAACTCCCGTATAAGCCCGTCGATGAAATTAGAAAACAGCGAAACCATATCGGCACTTATTTTGCTTCGCGAATGACATATGCCGATATAGCCATATACCCTATCGCCCTGCACGATCGGGATGCAGATTCCTTTTGCCGATGTACCACAGTCAAACCGGACCGGTTTTTTGGTTGTTTTTGCCGTATTTAATATTCGATGAAGTCTTTTTACGCAGGCAGCCTTTGCCGGAGGATTTTTTGTGCAGAAAAGAGGTACCGGTTTACCCATGCCGACGATAGGCATTTTATCCGATTCTTCGGCAAGCCACCATATCGAAGCTTTGAATAAAGATTTGAGAGTGGACGTTTCTTTCTTAAAGCTGTCGCTTTTTACCAGTTGATTATATAGATCTTTTTGATGTTCAAGCTCTTTCATTTTACCCTAATATTCCTTTGTCTTCATCCAGAAATATTCCCTTGAGGTTGATTTTCAGTGTCTCGGGACTATTCGATTTCGAAAGCGCCTCTTCTTTTGTTATCAGATTCTTTTTATATAGGTCAATGATGGACATGTTGAAATTGCACATACCATCTTCGCCGTGTTGCAGCGCCTTATAAATATCCTTTAGTTTATTTTCGCGTATCAATCTGGCGACTATCGGAGTTACGACAAGTATTTCTACTACCGGTATCAGTCCTTCGTCTTCTGCGCCGCGTTTTTTTAACAACCGCTGGCAGGTGATGGCCTTAAGATTACCGGCAAGCTGCATACGCGCCTGTTCCTTTTCGCTGTAAGGAAAAAAGTCAAGCAATCTTACGATGGCCTGCACCGTGTCCTCGGCATGGAAAGAGCTTAATACTACATGTCCGCTTTCTGCGGCAGAGATGGAAGTCATTACGCTTTCCCTGTCCCGCATCTCGCCTATTACTATTATATCCGGATCCTGGCGCATAATGTGCTTAAGCGCTGCGTGAAACGAGTCGGTATCGACGCCTATTTCCCGCTGGTTTATGACTGATTTTTTATCCGAATGTAGATATTCGATAGGGTTTTCAAGCGTCATTATATGTTTTTTCTTATTCATATTTATGTAGTTTATCATACTCGCCAGGGTAGTGCTTTTTCCGGTAGAACTTGCGCCGGTTACCAAAATAATGCCCCGTTCAGACATGGCAACTTTTTCCAAAATAGGCGGGAGGTTCAATTCTGCAAACGTCGGTATTTCCTCTTTTATACGCCTCATGACTATGCCGGTTTCGCCGCGCTGCCGGAATATATTTACTCTGAACCTGCCTATTCCGTCAGCAATATAGGCAAAATCAATCTCGCTTTTTTCATCAAATTCCTTCCGCTGTGACTCGGTAGTAATCTGAGATATTACTTCTTCCATCTCGTCTTTTGTGAATTTTTTGTACTCCTCCTGGGGAACGAGCTGCTTATTTATTCTGTATATCGGCATACTGCCGACTTTCAGATGTATATCAGAGGCATCTTTCTTGATCATTGTTTTAAACAAGTCGGATATATTCATGTTTTATACTCTTTCGTACGGTTCGAAAAATTTTTTATATTCATCCAAAGCATAACGATCCGTCATGCCTGCTATGTAATCACAGATGACCCGGTGCGCACCTTCTTTTTTCAGCCTTTTTTGCGCACTGGGGTGCAATTGCTGCGGCCTGGTCAGGTAAACCTCGAAAAGTTTTTTTATGAACCGGTGGGCTTTGTCGGACATTCGTATGACCCTATAATGCTGGTAAAGATTGTCCATGAGAAACTTCCGCAGCGGCTTTCGTCTTTTAAACATTTCGTCGCCAAATCGTATGACTTTGGCTTCCAGTTTTTTGGCTGCTTCCGGCGATTTAATATTGAGTTTCTTGATGTTCTTTTCGCTCTGGCGTATTAAGTCGGTGACCTGGATGTCGATTAATGCCCTTATTATCTGATACTTCCTTTTCTCGTCGGATAATCCGTTGTATTTTTTGTTTACCATGCCATGGGCATCTCTCCACAGGTCAACCTTTTTTAATTGAGATTCGGTTATCATACCGTTTGTTATTCCGTCGTCCAGATCATGGTTGTCATACGCGATTTCATCCGCGACGTCTACCACCTGTGTCTCCATAAGCGGCAGTGATTTTAAGTCAAAGTTTGCCACTATTTGCGGGTGGTCGTAAAGGGTATTATGTTTAACTATACCTTCGCGTACTTCCCACGACAGATTTAGTCCGGGGAAATTCGGGTACCGTTCTTCCAATAGGTCAACTACCC
>JAQUMG010000101.1 GCA_028718265.1 Candidatus Omnitrophota bacterium | reverse complement strand
CAAAATCGGTTTATAAAAGGGCGAAATTGTCCGAGGCGACGCGGTAGCGTCAGCCGAGTTATTTCGCCCCCGATTTTTGGCGAAGCGAGAAGCGTTAAGAAATTTTGTAGACGCGAGCGGAATATCGGCAGTTAATCCTAAACGGAGGAGACATACAAAAGTAAGCGCGAAACTTTGTTGGAGCGAGAATAAGATTTTTGTTGACAAAAATTGCACGTTATAGTATCATACTTCCAAGCTTTATTATGAGGAGATAAAGTGGGTTTAATTAGCAAGTAGACCCACTTTTTCTTTTGTCAAGGGTTTTACAAAATGCAGAAAAACGACATAATTGAAAAAATCAGGGCATTAGTATATAACATATTGCAGGACAATAAGATAGAGCTTATAGATATTACCTACAGAAGAGAATCGGCAGGTAATGTTTTAAGGATATCAGCGGATACGGAGAACGGCATAACTGTAGATGAATGTGCGAAGGTGAACGGTTTAATAAGTGAGGTCTTAGACCTATCCAACCTTATGGAAGACAGATATATTATTGAAGTTTCATCCCCCGGTCTTGACAGACCGCTTAAGGGGAAAAACGATTTTTTGAGGGTAAAAGGCAAAAAAATCCGGGTGCGCACTTACATGATCTTAGAAAATAAGAAGGAATTTATCGGCAAGTTAGACGATGTAACTGACAGGGAAATATCAGTATTGACTGACAGCGGAATCAAGTTTAGCATACCTTTTGATAAGATATCGTTAGCGAGATTAGATTACGAAGATATGCTTTAATAAAGAGAGGCAAAAATGAACGAAGATTTGTTAAATATATTAGACCATATCGAAAGAGAAAAGGGGATAAGCAAAGAGCTTCTTTTTACTGCGATAGAGTCTGCGTTGGCAAGTGCCGCGAAGAAGATAGTCGGCAGGAAGACCGAAGACGTTACTGTGGTTATTGACAGACAGACCGGTGAAATAAAAGTAACAAGCGAAGGTAAAGATGTAAAATCCGGCGAGTTCGGCAGGATTGCAGCGCAGACGGCAAAGCAGGTGATAATACAGAGGATAAGAGAGGCCGAAAGAGACATTATTTTCGACGATTTTACCGAAAGAGTCTTTTCTTTATGCACGGGCGCTGTTCATAGATTCGAAAAGGGCAATCTGATTATCGACCTTGGAAAAACCGAGGCCATGTTGCCGCGCAAGGAAATGTGCCCTAAGGATAATTTTAAGCAGGGCGATAGAGTCAGAGCATTAATATTGGAAGTCAAAAAAAGCACAAAGGGCCCCCAGATTGTTCTTTCAAGGACACACCCTATGTTCGTAAAACGGCTTTTTGAGCTTGAAGTACCTGAAATAGACGAAGGCATCGTGGAGATAAAAGGCATCGCCAGAGAGGCCGGCGACAGAACAAAAATGGCTGTTTTTTCTAAAGAGGAAAAGGTCGATGCCGTAGGTGCGTGCGTCGGCATGAGAGGGCAGAGGGTAAAGGATATCGTCAGAGAACTTGGCGGCGAAAGAATAGATATAATAAAGTGGAACGATGACGCCAAAGAATACATAAAGGGCGCATTAAGCCCGGCAGAGATATCGAGCATAGATGTTAATAAAAACAGCTTGCAAGCCAGAGTAGTTGTCGAAGATGACCAGCTTTCTTTGGCCATAGGCAAGCACGGCCAAAACGTCCGGCTGGCGTCAAAACTTACGGGATGGAATATCGACATAAGGAGTAAAAAAGACCTTAAGGCGCTGGAAGAAGTATCTATACTGTCCATTGAAGGGATAGGTAAAAAAGCGAAAGACATTTTAGAGGAAGCCGGTTTTGACAGTATTGACAAGATAGCCAACACGAGTGTTGAACGATTGGTGAAATTGCCCGGCATAGGCGAGAAAACGGCAAAGAAAATGATTGACTCTGCCAAGGATGTCATCAAACGTATTCAGGCAGAAGCCAAAAAAGATTCAGCGGCGGAACCGAAATTGTAAAGAAACGATAAACGTTTATGGCAAAAAAGATAACCCGAGATAAAGAGAATAAAGATAAAAAAGAAAAGAAAAGCCTGCCATCGAAGCCTGCGATAAAGACGGCGTCAAAGATCGCCGTTAGCCGCAAGCTGCCGCGGGCCGCCGAAACAAAAATAGAAAACAGGGAGCCGACTTCCCCCAAAGCAAAAAAGCAAAAAAAGATTATACTGAAAGCATCCGTTAAAGAAGCAAAGAAAACCCCCGGCCAGACGGCGCCTTCCGCAAAAGAACACAAAGAAAAAAAAGAGATACGAATTAAAGAATTTCAGATTCAGCCGCCGAAGATCGAAGTACCTTCCGTCGAAGTAAAGGCCGTAAAAAAGCCTTTCGAAAAATCCGGTACCCCGGTCGAGATAAAAGAACCTGCCGGAAAAACAGCATCTTCGGCTACTCCGTCCCAATCGCCGGAAATAAAAACAGAGCCCGTAATCCAGAAAGAAGAGATAGCTGTCCGAAAAATTTCCGTAGATATACCCGTAACGGTTAAGGATTTCGCGAATAAATTGGGGGTAAGGCCGAATGAATTAATGAAGACGATGATAGAAAAAGGTATATTCGTTACCATAAATCAGGCACTTGGCCATGATGCAGTGAAGAATATAGCAGCTTTTTACGGGGTTGAAATAGATGAACTTCCCACTCTCGAAGAAAAGGTGATGAAGGAGGAAGAAAAAGAGGATAAGAAAAACTTGGTTATCAGGCCGCCTGTTGTTACATTTATGGGGCACGTTGACCACGGCAAAACGTCATTATTGGATACCATACGGAAGACAAAGGTGGCGGCTAAAGAATATGGCGGGATAACCCAGCATATAGGCGCTTATCAGGTTATGCTTAAGAACGGCGCGGTTACGTTTCTTGATACGCCGGGACACGAAGCCTTTACAGAGATGCGCGCAAGAGGTGCCAACGCGACAGATGTTGTCGTGCTGGTAGTTGCCGCAGATGACGGTATAAAACCGCAGACTATGGAAGCCGTGGATCACGCGCGTGCAGCGGAAGTACCCATAGTAGTAGCGCTGAACAAGTGCGATTTACCTCACATCAATATCGATAAAGTCAAGACGCAATTAGCGCAGATTAATCTTTCGCCCGAAGATTGGGGCGGCAAGACCATAAGGGTAGAAGTTTCGGCGAAGACCGGAAAAGGAATAGATAATCTTCTTGATATGTTGCTTTTGGAGGCGGAACTTCTGGAATTGAAAGCCAATCCTAAAGCGCTGGCAAAAGGCGTGGTAATTGAAAGTCAGCTTTCGCGCGGCAAAGGCGTGGTAGCTACAATTTTGGTCAAGAACGGGACTTTACACATCGGCGATATTGTCATTGCCGGCTCGCATTACGGACGTGTCAAGGCCATGATAAATGATAAAGGCGAACGGGTCCAGGCAGCGCCTCCTTCAATGCCGGTTGAGATACTGGGGTTATCCGGCGTTCCTCAGGCCGGCGAGAAATTTTTTGTAGTTTTAGACGAGAAAGAAGCACGCGATTATTGCACGCAGAAAGGAAATCTGGAAGAAGAAAAAAGGCTCACATCATCACGCCGCATCAGCCTGGAAGGACTTTATCAGCAGATGACGGCCGGCAAGACAAAAGAGCTGAACATAGTATTAAAAGGAGATGTTTCGGGATCCATAGAGGCGCTCGAGAAATCGCTTTTGGAATTGAGCGGAAAAGACATAAATATAAATGTAATCCACTCAGCCGTAGGCGATGTGAACGATTCAGACGTTGTATTAGCTCTTGCGTCGTCGGCCATTGTCATCGGTTTTCACGTGAGAGTGGAATCAAAAGCCCAGATGTCGGCTGAAAAAGAAGGCGTGGAAATAAAGTTATACAATATCATCTACGAAGCGATTGCCGATATCAAGGCTGCCATGGAAGGGATGTTAGAGCCGATTGCCAAAGAAGTCTTTTTAGGGAGAGCCCAGGTCAGGCAGATTTTTACGGGATCGAAAGTCGGGAATATCGCAGGTTGTTATGTCGTAAAAGGAAGAATTCCGCGAAATGCCATTGTCAAATTGGTGAGAAACGGAAAGATCATATACGAAGGCAAGATATCGTCTCTCAAGAGATTTAAAGAAGATATTAAGGAAGCGGCCGAGGGGTTTGAGTGCGGCATTGTATTATCTAATCACAATGACGTGAAAGAGAGCGATACGATAGAAGCGTTTGAAATACAGAAGATCGCGAGGAGGCTTGACGCGAGATGAAAAAGCGGATACTAAGCGGGATGAGGCCTACAGGGCCTTTACACATAGGTCATCTTGCCGGTGCGTTGAAAAATTGGGTAAAGCTGCAGGACGAATACGAATGTTATTTCATGATAGCCGACTGGCACGCGCTCATGAGCGAATACGCGAGCCCGGGGCTTATCAAAGAATATACCGTCGAGATGATGCTGGATTGGATGAGCTGCGGGTTAGATATAAATAAGAGCGTACTGTTCATACAATCTCACATCCCCGAGCATCTGGAATTATATATGGTTTTTTCGTTGCTTACACCGTTAGGCTGGCTCGAACGGAATCCTACTTATAAAGAACAATTGCGTGAGATAAAAGGCCGGGACCTTACGACGTATGCGTTTTTAGGTTATCCCGTATTACAGGGTGCAGACATCGCGCTTTATAAAGCAAATGCTGTGCCCGTAGGCGCAGACCAGCTGCCGCACCTGGAATTGACACGGGAGACACTGAGGCGCTTCCATGGTCTATACGGAAAGAATATATTTCCGGAGCCGGATGCACTTTTAACCGAGACGCCCAAGCTTCTGGGCCTGGATAACCGGAAGATGTCCAAAAGCTATGATAATTTTATAGCCATAAGCGAAAACCCGGATGAAATAAAGAAAAAAATCCAGCGGATGATCACGGATCCTGCAAGGATCAAGCTTTCCGATAAGGGGCATCCGCATAAATGTACCGTTTTTTCCTATTATAAAGTTTTTACCTCTGAAGACAAAGTTAAGGAAGTTGAGCAATATTGCAAAAACGCCGGGAAAGGCTGCACCGAATGCAAAAAAATGATGGCGGACCTTCTGATAGAATACCTGAGCCCCATCAGAGAAAAAAGAAAATGGCTTAAAGAAAAATTTGAGGAACGGGTTATTGCTCCGTGGTCCGATTGTCTGAAGAAAGCCAGAGGGACTGCACAAAATACGATATCGGAAGTGAAAGACGTTTTACATATCTATCATTATCCGGATAAAGTTAAGTAGAAACTAAAATATGAAATATAAAGTCCGACTTGAAGTATTCGAAGGCCCGCTGGATCTTTTGCTGTATCTCATAAAGAAGGAAGAAGTCGACATATACGATATCCCGATAGCAAAAATTACGGACCAGTACCTTGAGTATCTCGAAATGATGAAAATGCTGGACCTGGGTATCGCGGGCGAATTCATAGTTATGGCGGCTACGCTGATGCAGATAAAGTCGCGAATGCTTCTTCCTCCGGATGAAGTACCCCGGGACGAGGAATCGGAAGAGCTGGATCCGCGTTCGGAACTTGTAAAAAAACTTCTGGAGTATAAAAAATTCAAAGAAGCCGCCGATAAACTTGCCGTGATAGAGGCGACCACAGGTCAGCAGTATACCAGAAAGACAGAGGAGCGGCCTCTCTCGGAGATAGAGAACGAAGACGCATTTTTTGAAGCAAGCATTTTTGATCTCCTGACGGCATTCTCTAAAATATTAAAGGAAGTACCGAAGGAAACTTTTCATAGAGTAATAAAAGAAAAATTTACGGTTGCGGACAAGATTCACGATATCGTTCATATGCTGGTTGATGAGACGACGATTTATTTCAGCAAACTTTTTAACGCGGCAGAAAGCAAAATCGAGATAGTATTTACTTTTCTCGCGTTACTGGAATTAATAAGACTTAAGGAAATCGTGATTGTCCAAAAGGATCCTTTTGGCGAGATAGAAATAATGCGGAATCCGAATGCCGTGAAACCTCAGGTGTAAATATGGAACAAGGCGAATTAAAAAAGATATTGGAAAGTTTCTTGTTTGTCAGCTCTTCACCCGTTCAGATTGCGCAGGTTAAGACTCTGTTCGGGGTCGAGGACAAAATTATTGAGAACGCTTTTGAAGAGTTAATAGCTAAATACGCCTCAAGTGACGGCGCGCTGAGGATCATTAAAGTGGCCGAAGGGTATCGGTTCAGCACCGCACCCGAGGTAGCTCCGCACATAAAGAAATTTTTTAAGGACCAGAGGCCGAGGCTTTCGAGAGCTTCGCTTGAAACGCTCTCTATCGTCGCTTATAAACAGCCGGTCACAAGGAACGATGTGGAATTTATAAGGGGCGTTAATGTCGAAGGCGCTTTGGGGACGCTTCTGGAGAGAGGCCTGATAAGGATCGCCGGAAGGAAGGATGCCCCCGGAAGGCCCATATTATATGGAACAACGCGCCTTTTTCTTGAACATTTTGGATTAAATACTCTGAAAGATTTGCCATTATTGAATGAATTTAACGAAAATGATTTGAATGAAACAGAAAAAGCCAGCATAGATAACAATACCACAGACTCGGTAGTTGAACCAAAAGACTTAAGACGACGGTAAGGACAATCTGGGGAC
>JAQUMG010000100.1 GCA_028718265.1 Candidatus Omnitrophota bacterium | reverse complement strand
CAAAATCGGTTTATAAAAGGGCGAAATTGTCCGAGGCGACGCGGTAGCGTCAGCCGAGTTATTTCGCCCCCGATTTTTGGCGAAGCGAGAAGCGTTAAGAAATTTTGTAGACGCGAGCGGAATATCGCAGTTAACGCGCATTCTAGGTAATGATCTGAAAATTACTTTTCAAATATTATTGACTTATAGGGAGAATAGTTGTATATTCATACGGATAATAAGCGGAGGAATGTAAATGAAATTATTTCTTAAAAAATTATTATTCACGAGTTTGTTACTTTTGGTAATATTTCAGCTTTCCGGATGCGGAGAGACAGTCAGCGGTATAGGTAAAGATGTGCGACGTGTCGGAAAAGGCGTAAAGACTATATTTTTCCGGGACGGCAAATAGTTATCACCGGTACTTTTGTTTGAAGAGGTAAATCTTGTCAATACATCCCACAGCAGTTATAAACCCGCGAGCCGAAATAGCAAGTGATGCCGAAATCGGACCGTATGTCGTTATCGAAGATAATGTCAAGATAGCTCCGCGCGTTAAGATATTGGCCAACGCCTACATAGGAGAATGGACGGAGATAGGCGAGGATTCGGAAATCCACATGGGAGCCGTTGTAGGGCACCTTCCGCAGGATCTTGCGTTCAGAAAGAAAATAACTTATCTCAAAATAGGCAAGCGGAATGTAATACGCGAATATGTGACTATACACAGAGGTACCCACGAAGGTTCATCTACGATCATAGGCGATGATAACTTCATCATGGGTTTTGTCCATATAGGCCATAACTGTATAATCGGAAATAACGTTGTGATCGCCAATGCCTCTGCTTTAAGCGGATACGTGGAGGTTGAGGACAGGGCTTTTATTTCGGCCTATTGCGTGATGCACCAATTTGTCAGAATAGGTGCTGTATCCATGATATCCGCGCGAAGCCGCATAACAAAGGATCTGCCGCCATACATGCTTCTTTCTCCGGCGAGAGGAGAGGAGAGTATATTCGGAATAAATGTAGTCGGATTAAGAAGAGCAGGTTTTCCGCAAAAGGTAAGAAGCAGCATAAACAGTGCGTATAAAATAATTTTCCGCTCCGGACTCAGATTGCCCGAAGCCATTGCCGAATTAGAAAAGACAAATCCGGGCCCCGAAGTACAGCACCTCATAGATTTTCTGAAGAAACCGTCAAAGCGCGGAATATCGCCGCATATCTCCAGGACGTTAGCCGCGCCCATAGAAGTCATTAAATAGGTTACTGGCTGATATTTAAACTAGCATCATCAAAAAGTATCTTCCCGTTGGCCTTCTTGCCGCCGATCAATACTATGCTGTAAACTGCTTTTACTGCGTTTTTCGGGACGAGGCCCTTTACGTTTAGTTTTGTCCAGTTCGTCGGCTGGGTAATGCGGTTCGACTTTGCGATTTTTATTTCGTTTTCGCCGCCATCCAGGAATTTTACTTCCAGGTATACCTTTGCGCCATTGGTCAGCGGCCCGTCATTTTTTTTATTCAGCACCCATCCGTTTGCATCAAAAGCCTTGCCGGGAGTTACGTCAACGGTTTGGCTGAAGCCGCCCCATCTTTCGCCTCCGCCGTATAGTATTTTTCCGACGCATTTGGCGCCGTTGCGGGCCATCTCTTTCGGAACCGGGAATCCTGCTATACCATCCTTAGGTTCTCCCGATGCGCTGCCGCTCCAATCAGACCAGCCGGTCGGAGGGAACTCGCCTTCTTCGAAGCCGGGGTTTGTAAGGATATTCGCCGCATATACATAGGATGAGGCGAAGGATAACAATGCAACCGTCATAACCGCATATAATATGATCTTGCCCATCAATTACCCCCTGTAATTTTATTTGTAGAGCATTATAAGTATACCATATTTTTGTTGAAAATCCGGTATATAAAGTATATACTTAAGTAAAATTATACTGTAATAAGCATATGAAAGGAACAGCAACATGAAAAAATATATGCCGGAAGAAGATTTTACTTCAGAGGACCCATGGCGCGTTTTCCGCATCATGGGCGAATTTGTTGACGGATTTGAAACGCTTTCAAAAATAGGACCTGCCGTATCGATATTCGGCTCGGCGAGAGCGAGAAAGGGCAGTAAATATTATAAAGTAGCCGAGCGCATAGCGACCCTTTTGGTGAAAGAGGGATACACCGTAATAACGGGAGCAGGCCCCGGCATAATGGAAGCCGGAAATAGAGGCGCTAAGGCTGCCGGCGGCGAATCTATCGGGCTTAATATAGAAGTCCCCAGCATACAGAAGCCGAACCGCTATGTTACGATGCTGCTTAGTTTCAGGTATTTTTTCTGCAGAAAAGTCATGTTTGCTAAATACAGTAAAGCGTTTGTCGTGATGCCGGGCGGGTTTGGTACTTTGGACGAATTATTCGAGGCGCTCACACTTGTGCAAACCAAGAGGATATCACCTTTTCCTATAATTATAATAGGCAAAGAGTACTGGAACGGACTTATGGAGTGGATGAAAAAACACATGCTGGCTCATGAGCACATATCCGCAGCCGACTTAAAACTATTTCATCTTGCCGATAAACCCGAAGAAGTGATCGAAATTCTCAGGAAGTTTTATAAGACAAAGCGAAACCGTAAAAATGATTAAAAAAGTATTCAAAACGCTTATTTTGCTTCTAGTTGTTGCATTTGCCGTTATTTCTGCCGCCTTAGTATTGCTGCATTACTTTCTGGTACCGGCCATAGAGCAGAAAGTGCGTCAGGCTGTGGCGGAGAATCTCGGAAAGCACGCAGAACTATCGCAGGTAAATATAAAGCTGCCCGAAGCTATTGTGCTCGTCAAGGGCCTTAAAATAGCGGATTCTAATCTGGTAAAATATGCTTATTCCGTCAGCGTGAATGAAGCGACGATGCACGTCAGTCTCATCAGTACTTTTCTGCAAAAGAAACTCATGTTCGACGAAGTTTATCTTAAAGACGCAGTTTTTATTCTGGAAAAGAAAAATCCATCAGTATCTCCTGAGGCGCCGTCTGCCGAGATTGTTAACCCGGATGCGGCCGCGCCAAAAGCATCTCCGGAGTCGGATATCAGTAAAAACCGGTTTAGTGAATTATATATAAAAAAGTTGACGATGGAGAACATGGAGTTTATTTTTAAGGACTATTCCACCGTCCGTCCGCCGTCAATTATAGAAATCGTGAATACGAGCGGTGAAATAAAAAATCTCCTGGTGTCTTTTCGTACGGTAGGCAATTTTGAGGGGGCGGTCCATTTTAAAGGGTGGTTTAATTCGGCCCAAAAAGGGTCATTGAAAGTCGGCGGGACAATTGCTAAACGGGGAAATGAGATTGACTTTGACCTGAAATCCGAGATATCCGACGTCGATCTTACTTATTTTTCGCAATATTATACTAATACGTCTTTTGTCATACTGAAAGAAGCAAGGGTGGACATAAATTCAGACGTTAAATGCCGGCACAGCGAGCTGACTACATATCACGACGCCCGTATTTACGACATCAAACTTGATGATGCGGCGCTGACGTCGCAGGATATGCTTTTTGGCCTGCCGGCGACAACAGTTACAAAATTTTTTAACGATTATAGCGGAGAAGTGAAATTTGACTTCAATATAGGCGGTACACTGAATGACCCCAAATTTGAGCCCGGGCCGATCGTGAAAGAAGTTATGTCCAAAGCCTTTGGTGACAGGATAGCGGCAAGGCTCAGGGAATTGCCGCGCGACGTAGTTAAGATGAGCGAGAAGGCAATTAAAGGGGATATTGATATAGGCAAGGAATCAAAGATCTGGCTTGAGGAGATGGGAAAGAAGCTTGAAGAAATAAAAAAAGATTTTAAGAAAAAACACGATTCCGATAATACATCCGATAAAATATGAACAACGGCCCGATTGCCAATATTTTCAGGAGCATAGCGGATATTCTAGAAATAGAAGGCGAAAATCTTTTCCGGATAAGGGCCTACCGAAACGCAGCCGATACCATAGAAAACCTGAGTGAAGACATATCGAAGATTGCCGAGCGAAGCGAGATTACAGACCTCCCCGGTATAGGCAAAGATCTGGCATCCAAAATAAAAGAGTTTCTCAGTACGGGCAAGATTTCTGCGTATGAAAAACTGCGTAAAGGCATAGGCCCGGTTTTACTCGATATGCTTAATATCCCCGGGGTCGGCCCGAAAACCGCAAAAATCTTATATGATAACCTCGACATAAAATCTCTTAAGGATCTCGAACGATATGCAAAAGCGCACCGCATCAGCGGCTTGCCGGGCATAAAAGAAAAGACGGAAGAGAATATACTCAGAGGGCTGGAATTCCTGAAGAAAGATACCGGAAGGATGCGGCTCGACACTGCTTTTGCTGCAGCTGAATATATAATTTCCGGATTGAAAGACCTGCCCGAAGTCATAAAGATATCGTCTGCCGGCAGCCTGCGCCGCATGAAGGAAACCGTGCGGGATATAGACATACTGGTTACGTCTGAAAAACCGGAACGCGTTATGGACGCGTTCGCCGGCCTTCCCGGTACGGGCAAGATCATAGCCCGCGGCCTCACCAAATCCAGCATATTAACTAACGGCAATATTCAGGTGGACCTTAGAGTAGTTTCGCCGGAGAGTTACGGCGCGGCCTTATTGTATTTTACCGGCTCAAAAGAGCATAATATCAAACTACGCGAAATGGCCGTAAAAAAGGGCCTGAAAATAAACGAATACGGCGTTTTTAATGTTAAGACCAATAAAAAAATAGCCGCTAACACCGAGAAAGACATGTACGGGATATTCAAGATGGCGTATATTGAACCGGAATTGCGCGAAAATACCGGTGAGATTGAAATTGCCCTGAAAGACGGATTGCCTAAACTCGTCCGACTCGCCGACATAAAAGGCGACTTTCATGTGCATACCGAAGCTTCCGACGGTGTACTTAGTATTTCAGAAATAGCCAAAATCGCGCGGCAAAAAAAGTACGAATATGTGGTCATTACCGACCATTCGGCATCGCTTAAGATAGCAGGCGGCTTGAGCGAAAGAGAGATGCTGAGGCAAAAAGAGAAGATAGATGCTTTTAATAAGAAATCCAGGGATGTAAAATTATTAGCCGGCTCCGAAGTTGATATACTCGATGACGGAAGCCTGGATTATAGCGACAGCCTGTTAAAAAAACTGGATTTTGTCATAGCGGCTATTCATACCGGATTTCATCAGTCGAAGGACAAACTGACGGGACGCATCATAAAGGCTATACGTAATAAATATGTCAATCTTATCGCGCATCCCAGCGGCAGGCTGATAGGGCAGCGTGCGGCATATGAGCTGGATTATGGCAAGATATTCATTGCCGCCGCCGAAACAGGCACGGCTATAGAGATAAACGCTTATCCCGAACGGCTTGACCTGACAGATATTAATTCGAGGCGGGCAAAGGAGACGGGAGTCAAACTGGCAATTTCAACAGATGCCCATGCAGCGGGCCATTTTAACAACATGATTTACGGTGTAAGCGTAGCCAGAAGAGGATGGCTTGAGAAAAAAGACGTTATAAACTCGCTGCCGCTTAAGGAGATTGTGAAATTTGTGGCGAAAAAGCGCCTATGAAAAAGAACAAACTCTTACGACTGTACAAAGCTCTTTACAAGCATTACGGGCCCCAATATTGGTGGCCGGCCAGGACGCGATTCGAGGTGATAGTCGGCGCCATACTGACGCAAAATACTTCCTGGCGAAATGTAGAAAAAGCCATGCGGAACCTCACCGGAGAAAAATTGCTGAACCCGGCGGCGATGAAAAGCATAAGCAGAAAAAAATTGGCCGCTTTAATACGATCATCGGGCTGCTATAACGTAAAAGCCGGCAGGCTCAAGAGTTTCACAAATTTCCTTTTTCAGAAATACGGAGGCAGCCTTAAGAAAATGTTCTCGCAGGACATGGCAACTCTCAGAGAAGAACTTCTGGGGGTAAATGGGCTGGGTTTTGAGACCGCCGACTCGATACTTCTTTACGCCGGTAAAAAACCAGCTTTTGTGGTGGATGCCTACACCAGGAGGATCCTGCATAAACACAACCTGATATCATCCGGCCATAAGTATCACGAGGTGCAGCGGTTATTTCTGGAAAGCCTGCCTTCCGACAGCACCTTATTTAACGAGTATCACGCCCTTTTGGTCAGACTTGCCAAGGAAGCATGCACAAAAACTCCTAAATGCGGCGTATGTCCGGTGAAATATGTGCTGTAAATCGTATCGCTTTGTGTAAAAACTCTTGATAATGTGATAATCGCCGTGTATACTGTATATTATATACGGCGGTCATATTGTATGTTATAAAACTAATATTATTGCAGATAACCAGTCGCGCAATGAATGGGAGGCATCGTGTCAAATAATAAATATGAAAAAAAGAGCATGAAAAAGACAATAGTTCTGGCACTTCCGCATTTTCTGGATATGTTCGGCTCGCATTACGCAATGGAGCTGATGAAAGGCGTCGGAAAGGCAATAGAAGATTCGGCGTATGATTTGCAGCTTCATATATTCGACACCTCCACAGAAGAAGAGGACATCAAAGAGCACCTTACCAGCGTTCAGAATTTAGGCGGCGTTATGTTTGCCGATATAGAC
>JAQUMG010000099.1 GCA_028718265.1 Candidatus Omnitrophota bacterium | reverse complement strand
TTCGTAGTCAGCAATGCCGAAAATGCCGCCGGCGGAAGCGGAGTTACGCCTGATATAGCCAATGAGATCTTTTCTTACGGCGTGGATGTTATTACTTCAGGCGACCACATCTGGAAGAAGAAAGAAATAACGGAAATGCTGGATGAAGAGGACAGGCTGCTCAGGCCCGCCAATTATCCTGCCGGTGCCCGCGGAAAAGGGTGGGGCGTATATTCTACAAAAGCCGGCGCTAAAATCGGCGTTATAAACCTGGTTGGCAGAGTATTTATGGAATGCGTCGACTGCCCTTTCAAAGTAGGACGCGAGCTTGTAGAGAAAGTCAGTAAAGAAACCCCGATAATAATCGTGGATATGCACGCGGAAGCCACAAGCGAAAAAATAGCGCTTGCGTGGTATCTGGATGGTAAAGTGAGCGCGATATTCGGTACGCATACGCACGTCCAGACAGCCGACGAAAGAATATATCCTAAAGGGACTGCGTTTATCTGTGATGTCGGGATGGTGGGGCCGCACGATTCGGTTATCGGCAGAAAAGCAGAACAAATTATCACCCGCTTTCTGACGGGTTTACCGACCCGTTTTGAAATGGCGGAGGAAAATATACAACTTAACGGCGCCATAGTCACCGTGGACGAGAAGAGCGGAAGAGCGTTGGACATAAAAAGAGTAAATGAAAAATTGGGTGTATAATGTTTGCGATACTGGATAAGAAGAAATTAAATTCACAGGTCACATTTATGAAAATAAAAGCTCCTCATGTCGCGAAAAACGCGCAGGCGGGGCAATTTGTCGTCATAAAGATAGATGAACGGGGCGAGCGCATCCCGCTTACCATCGTAGATGCCGACAAAAAAGAAGAAGCAGTAACTATAATATTTCAGGAGATCGGCACCACGACGAAACGGCTGGCTGCACTCGATAAAGGCGCAGGCCTTATGGATATCATCGGGCCGTTAGGCAGGGCTACTCATGTGGAAAAGATAGGCAGAGTTATATGCGTGGGCGGCGGAGTAGGGACAGCCGAGATTTATCCTGTGGCAAAAGCCTTTAAGGAGGCCGGTAATGAGGTAACTTCCATAATAGGCGCAAGAAGTAAGGAACTGCTTCTTTTGGAAGGGGAAATGAAAGCCGTAAGCAGCCAGCTTCATATAGCAACCGATGACGGCTCATCCGGCAGGAAAGGTTTTGTCACGGATGTCCTTAAAGAACTGCTTGATAAAGGTACTTATAATTTAGTATATGCCGTCGGGCCGATATTTATGATGAGAGCAGTCGCGCTTCTTACCAAAAATTATAATTTAAAGACCATAGTATCCCTCAACGCGAATATGGTGGATGCAACCGGAATGTGCGGGACCTGCAGGGTGACTGTGGGTGGTGAGACTAAATTCGCATGCGTTGACGGTCCCGATTTTGATGCACATGAGATTAATTTTGAGGAATTTATAGATCGCGACAGACGTTTTAAAGACAAGGAAGAGGAGTCATTGAAGTGCTATGAAAAAACAGGCTGCAGAAGAAAGGGTTAAAAACTTCTTTGAAGTTGCCTTAGGGCTTAGCGAGGAAGAGGCGAGAGCCGAAGCAAAAAGATGTATCCGGTGCAAACGCCCGGGCTGTATAACCGGCTGCCCCGTCGAGGTTGATATACCCAAGTTTATAGGACTAATCAGCGACGGAAAATATGAAGAGGCGATAAAGTCCATTAAGGAAAAAAACAGCCTTCCGGCGGTTTGCGGCCGCGTCTGTCCGCAGGAAGAACAGTGCGAAGCAAAGTGCGTTTTAGGCAAAAAAGGAAAACCGATAGACATAGGCGCGCTTGAACGTTATGCGGCAGATTGGGAACTGGCGAATAAGTCCGCAGTGCGGCCATCGACCGTCGACCGCGGACCGTCGACTAAAATTAAAGTTGCGGTAATAGGAGCAGGTCCCGGCGGACTGACCTGTGCGGCGGATTTGGCAAGGATGAGTTACGACGTTACGCTCTTTGAGTCTCTTCACAAAGCCGGCGGCGTTTTGGTATACGGTATACCGGAATTCAGATTGCCGAAAAACATCGTTAAGATAGAGACAGAGTATATTGATAGTCTGGGTGCCAGCATAAAAGTGGACCATGTCATAGGCAAGACGGCCACCATACAACAATTGAGAGAAGAAGGTTCCAAGGCTTTTTATATAGGTACCGGCGCCGGCCTTCCGTATTTTCTCGGAATACCCGGTGAAAATTTAAACGGCGTATATTCGGCTAACGAGTTCCTTACCCGGATAAATCTGATGAAGGCGTATCTCTTTCCGGACTATGATACGCCCATAAAGATAGGCAAACGTGTGGGCGTCGTCGGAGGGGGCAATGTCGCGTTCGATTCGGCCCGGTGCGCGAAAAGGCTCGGCGCGGAAGAAGTTTACATAATTTACAGGCGCTCAAGAGATGAGATGCCTGCGAGATTAGACGAGATAAAGCATGCCGAAGAAGAGGGCATTATATTTAAATTATTGACCAATCCGGTTAAACTGTACGGTGACGAAAAGGGCTGGCTTAAAGAAGTGGAATTAGTAAAAAATGAATTAGGCGAGCCGGATTCAAGCGGCCGGCGCAGGCCGGTTTTGATAAAGGGCTCTAACTATAAGATACCGATTGATACGCTGGTTGTGGCCATAGGGCAGGGTCCTAACCCGCTTTTACTCAGGACAATTCCGGAATTAAAACTAAACGAAGACGGATATATTATCGCCGATGAGGAATGCCGTACTTCGGTTCCGGATATTTTCGCCGGCGGCGATATAGTTACGGGTGCGGCGACTGTAATTTTGGCGATGGGCGCCGGCAAAAAAGCCGCAAAGTCGATTGATAAATACCTTAAATAGAAAGGTATTTCATGAAGCCTTTTTACACTCGGCGTGGGTTTACTCTTATTGAACTTTTAGTGATGCTTGTTATTATAGGCGTACTTATGGCCTTGTTGGCGCCGGCCATTCAAAACGCCCGTGAATATGCTAAGACGGCAGCATGCATGAGCAATCTGCGTCAGTTGTACTTTGGTATTACCATGTATGCGGATGATCATAATGGCTTATGGTTAGCCTACGAAGGTGAGGAGGACCCGTCAGCTTCGCAGGGTGCAGACCTGATTTGGGACGGAACAAATAAAATGGGCATAGGCATGCTGTATGATCAATACATCGATGATGCCAATGTTTTTTGTTGTCCCGCGCGCAGGACGAACCCGAGACCCGATTATTTTACTCCGGTTACCGATTTTGGAAAGCCCGGAGCAGTGTTTATATCGGACTATTTCTCCATAACCCACGGCATTAGTAATCGTACGGAGGATTTAAAAAATGAAGTGCTTATTTGTGATTCATGGCTGAATTTTAGCGACCCCGGCCCTCATCGCAGGAAATATAATAAGCTTTACGGGGATGGTTCAGTATTACTTGAAAGCGACACATGGGTTCCGTCGGGATTACCATAACTAAAAGCAGACGAATTTTTATAAGAGAAAACAAATGATAGATAAGGTTAAAGAAGACAGGCGGATATATACCATAAGCGAACTCACGCAGAATATCCGCGGGATTCTGGAAGGCGCTTTCGGCGAAGTCTGGCTGGAAGGAGAGATATCGAATTTTATAAAGCACAGTTCCGGTCATATGTATTTCAGCTTAAAAGATACCGGTGCGGTTTTGGCATGTGCTTTTTTCCGGTCCGCGAATCAGGGATTAAAATTTCAGATCAAAGACGGCATGAATGTCGTCTGTTTCGGTAAAATAAGCGTGTACGATAAGCGCGGCCAATATCAGCTTTACGTAGAAAAGATAGAGCCTAAAGGAATAGGCGCGCTTCAGATGGCATTCGAACAGCTTAAGGCGAAATTGCAGAAAGAGGGACTTTTCGACGAAGCGCGAAAAAGGCCCATCCCGTATTTGCCTACGCGCATAGGCGTTGTGACGTCTCCGACGGGTGCTGCCATAAGAGATATATTAAATGTAGTCAGGAGACGTTTTCAGAACGTAGAAGTAATACTGAATCCCGTAAGAGTGCAGGGCGAGGGTTCCGAAAAAGAAATTGCACAGGCAATAGAAGAGTTTAATGTCTTTAACGGCGAAATGCCCGCCGGCAGGCGTATAGATGTGTTAATAGTAGGAAGAGGCGGCGGCTCTTTGGAGGACCTCTGGTCTTTTAACGAAGAGATAGTCGCGAGAGCGATTTTTAAGTCCGAAATACCTATAATAAGTGCGGTAGGCCATGAAATAGACTGGACCATAGCGGATTTTGTAGCCGACAAGAGAGCCCCTACACCGTCAGCCGCGGCAGAGATGGTCATCCCCAGAAAAGAAGACCTCTTAATAAGACTGGAAGAACTTTCCGGCCGGCTGGATAACTCTATGGTGAGCAAAATCACTTTATTGAGCGATGAACTTAAGACGCTATCGGAAAGTTATATTCTTAAACAACCGATAAATATAATAGAACAATACCAGCAGAGGATCGATGATATCACCGGTAATATAGAGGTAAGAGCCGGCCGCATACTGGACATGAAAAAAGCGGCATTCGCGACGGTTTGCGCAAAACTTGATATGCTGAGCCCGTTTAAAGTATTGTCGCGCGGTTACAGTATAACTACCGCGACGGCTTCGGGCAAAGTAATAAAAAACGCGGCGCATCTTAAAAAAGGCGACGAAGTAAGTACGAAACTTGAAAAAGGTACATTCATAAGCAGTGTTGTTAAAGCGGAGGACTGAAATGGCGGAAATTAAATTCGAGGAAGCGCTGAAAAAACTGGAAAAAATAGTATCGGATCTTGAGGCAGGCGAGATGTCCCTGGAGGAGTCTCTGGTTAAATATGAGGAAGGCATCAAGCTTTCTAAGATCTGCTCGCGGCAGCTGGAAGCCGCAAAAAGCAAAGTAGAACTTCTGATGAAAACGGGGCATAAGTTTGAACTCTCGCCTTTCAGCGAATCGGAAACAGGGGAAAAGCCTAAAATAAGAGCAAAAAGATCGAAAAAATCCGAAGATTCACCAAGTTTATTCTAACTTTATGATAAAAAAATATCTTGAGATAAACAGAAGGATTATAGACAGAGAATTAGACAAATATCTGCCGAAAAAGACAACCCGGCCCGACGTCATTCACGACGCTATGCGCTACAGCGTCTTTAGCGGCGGGAAAAGGATGCGGCCGATACTCGTTCTGGAAGGCTCCAGGGCCGTCCGGGGGAATATAAAAGATGCCCTGCTTCTGGCGTGTGCGATAGAACTTATACATACTTATTCTTTGATACACGATGATTTACCGTCGATGGACAATGACGATACGAGGCGCGGCAAGCCGAGCTGCCATATAAAATACGGCGAAGCGATAGCAATATTGACCGGGGATGCGCTTCTGACGCTCGCTTTTAATGTAATGTCGAGGATAAAGAACAGGGCGAAAGCTGGCGAGATCATTTTTGAGGTTTCCAGGTCGATAGGGAGTTCCGGCATGATAGGCGGGCAGGTTATGGATTTAAACAATAAAGACAGAAAAGATCTCGCGACCATGGAGTACATAAATATATGCAAAACAGGCTTACTCATAACGACTGCCGTTAAAATAGGTGCTATGGCAGGCGGCGCGGCACAAAAAGAGATAAAAGCGCTGAAGACATACGGCGAACACATCGGATTGGCATTTCAGATAACGGATGACATATTAGACGGAGAGGGTTACGCCGATATTTTGGGTGCGGATGCCGCATGCGAAGCAGCGAAATGTTTGATCAAAAAGGCAAAAGAGCCGCTGGGTATATTCGGGAAAAGAGCCGATAATCTGAAAAAAATAGCAGATTTCATTATTGACAGGAAGATATAGATCAACATGAGAAAATTATTGGATATAATAAATAATCCCCGGGACCTGAAAAAAATAGATCAGAAAGATTTACCGCAACTGGCCGATGAGATACGTGAAGAGATTATCGACGTAATCTCGAAGACGGGAGGGCATCTGGCCTCTTCGTTAGGCGCAGTGGAACTCGCAATAGCGGTTCATTATGTATTTAATGCTCCCGAAGACAAAATATTATGGGATGTGGGGCATCAGGCGTACGCGCATAAGATTTTGACCGGCAGAAAAACCGCGTTTAAAACCATAAGGCAATTGGGTGGCATAAGCGGTTTTCCTAATCGGCGCGAAAGCGAATACGATACTCTTACAGTGGGCCATAGCTCAACATCGATAGCGAGCGCGCTCGGCTTAGCCGCAGCGCGTGATCTCCGGGGCACGAACGAAAAAGTAGTAGCCATAATAGGAGATGCCGCGTTGGGCGGGGGACTGGCGTTTGAAGCACTGAACCACGCCGGCCATCTCGGTAAAGACTTCCTGATTATATTAAACGATAATGAACTGTCCATAACGAAAAGTGTCGGAGCGCTTAGCCGTTATCTCAATAGCATTCTGATTAATCCTGTGTATAACAAAATACACCAGGATCTCGAAACGCTCGTCAAACGCATACCGGGAGTCGGGACCAGCGCATACGAAGCGGCGAAAAAATTTGAGGAAGGAGTAAAAAACCTCCTTGTGCCCGGCATACTGTTCGAAAAAATGGGGTTCAGGTATTTCGGGCCCATCGACGGCCAT
>JAQUMG010000098.1 GCA_028718265.1 Candidatus Omnitrophota bacterium | reverse complement strand
GTTTGACGTAGTGAATTTTGCCGCAGGGGAGCCGGATTTCGACACACCTCAATACATCAGAAAAGCGGCCATAGATGCTATCGATAAAGGCCTTACCAGATATACGCCCGCAACCGGCACTCCGGAGCTAAAGGAGGCGGTATGCCGGAAATTCAAAGTTGATAACGGCCTTGACTATAAACCGGGCCAAGTAGTCGTCAGTTGCGGTGCCAAGCATTCGCTGTACAACATATTTCAGGCCATCTGCGACAAGGGCGATGAGGTGCTGCTGCCGGCACCGTACTGGTTAAGTTATCCTGAAATGGTAAAACTCAGTGAGTCGGTACCTGTTATTGTTGAACCCGATAAAAAAACATCCAAGGTTACCGTCAGGAATCTCGAGGAACACGTTACCAAAAAAACTAAGGCGCTGGTAATTAACAGCCCGTCTAATCCGGCCGGCATAGTTTATACCGGCGAAGAACTACAGGCGCTGGCTGATTTTGCCGTAAAACATAATATTTTTGTAATAAGCGACGAGATCTACGAAAAACTGATTTACGACGGGTTGAAGCACGTCTCGATAGCATCTTTTAACAAAAAAATATATGACCTCACGTTTGTAGTCAACGGCGTATCTAAAAGTTATGCCATGACAGGATGGCGCATCGGCTATATGGCGGGCAGGGAAGACATAGTCAAAGTTATCGCCGCCTTTCAGAGCCATTCGACATCAAATCCGGCATCCATATCGCAGGCGGCAGCTTTGGCGGCACTTACGGTCAAAGATCCGGCGCCGGCAGAAATGGTCAAAGAGTTTGAGAAAAGGCGGAATGTTCTGATTAAAGGTATATCCGAAATAAAGGAACTGACATGTGCTAAACCGCAGGGTGCTTTTTATTGCTTCGTCGACGTAACTAAAACAGGTATGACGCCCGCGATATTTTCGAAAAAACTATTGGACGAAACGTATATAGCTACAATACCCGGTGAACCTTTTGGTTCAGCGCATCACGTTCGTTTCAGCTTCGCTACCGGTATCGCCGATATAGAAAAAGGTCTGGAGAGACTTGCCAAGTGGGTAAAACGATAGCGGAAAAGGTATTAGGTAAACACGCCGGCAGAGACCTGCACGCCGGCGATATAGCCATATGCAAGGTGGACTTTTGTTTTGGCCAGGACGGAACAAGTTCACTCATAATAGACAGTTTCAATAAATCCGGCAGGAAAAAAGTATTCGAACCGTCAAAGTTCTGCATGGTAATAGACCATAGCGCTCCGAGCCCCAATCTGGGCGTATCCGAAATCCACAATAGGATGCGGGAATTTGCAAAGAAAATGAAGGTTGACCTGTACGACGTCGGATGCGGGGTATGTCACGTAATAATACCGGAGAAGGGCCGTGTCAGGCCGGGTGACCTGGTTTTGGGCGCTGATTCGCACACATGTACATACGGCGCGTTGAATGTGCTGTCTACGGGTGTGGGGTCTACCGATCTTGCCATAACATTGCTGAGCGGGCGGAACTGGTTCAGGGTACCGGAAAGCATAAAGATGGAAGTTGTGGGTACCCTGAAAAAAGGTGTATACTCGAAAGACCTGATATTGCACATAATCGGCGACGTAGGCGCAAACGGATGTACGTATAATTCAGTTGAGTTTTATGGCGAAACGATAAGAACGCTGAGTGTCGAGGCGCGGCTTACAATTTCAAATATGGCTGTCGAAATGGGGGCGAAATTCGGCGTCATGGAAGCTGACGCAAAAGTCATGACGTATCTCAGAAAAACAGCTAATATCAGATCGAAGATAAATCCGGTCACCGCAGATAAAGATGCCCGCTATATTAAAGCAAAGACATACGACGTGTCGAAATTGGAGCCGATGGTAGCAATGCCGCACACTGTGGATAACGTAGCTGGTGTAAGCAAGATAGGCAATATTAAGATAAACGAAGCATATATCGGCACCTGCACCAACGGAAGATTGGAGGACCTTAAAATCGCGGCGGGTATTTTAAAGAACCGCAAGATTAGTAAAAAGGTACGTTGTATCATTGCGCCGGCTTCCGTAACCATATTCGACGATGCGATTAAAGCCGGTTATATCCGCGCGCTTATAGAGGCCGGATGCGCCGTAGTTGCGCCGGGCTGCGGACCGTGCGTCGGGACGCATGAAGGTATTCTTGCCGACGGTGAAGCCGCAATATCAAGTGCCAATCGAAACTTCAAGGGAAGAATGGGTAACCCAAATTCGTTTATATATCTGGCCAGTCCGGCGACTGTTGCGGCCAGCGCTATCGAAGGCAAGATAGCAGATCCCAGAAATTATTTGCGATGAGGCTATTATGACTAAAGGTACGGCACACAGATTAAACCCCTTCGACAACGTAAATACCGATTATGTCATCTCGGGCAGATATAAGTTTAAAATAAAGGACATGAAAGAACTATCCAGGTATTTATTTGAAGACATAGACCCGGCGTTCCACAAAAAAGTGAAGAATGGGGATTATGTAGTCGCCGGCGAAAACTTCGGATGCGGTTCATCACGCGAGCAGGCACCGTGGGTCATAAAAGAGGCCGGTATAAGCGCTGTTCTGGCAAAGAGTTTTGCGCGTATTTTTTTCAGAAATGCTTTTAATATAGGCCTCTGCGCAGTCGAATGCGACACTGATAAGATCCGCGAAGGAGACATTGTCGAACTGGATATAGACAAAGAGCGCGTAATTAACCATACGCAGGGCGAAACCATAAAAACGAAACCTATCCCCGGACTCATGCGGCAGTTTTTGCATGACGGCGGAGTCATTGAACATTTTAAAAAATACGGAGATTTTAAAATTGAAACATAGAATAACATTAATACCGGGTGATGGAACGGGTCCCGAGATAGCCGAAGCTACAAGGCGCTGCGTGGAAGCAACCGGCCTGGACGTGACATGGGATATTCATAATGCCGGAAGCGATGTAATGGAAAAAACAGGAGAAATATTACCGGCCGACGTCCTGGAGTCTATACGAAAAAATAAGGTAGCGATAAAAGGGCCCATTACAACACCGGTAGGCACGGGGTTTCGAAGCGTAAACGTCGCCATGCGCAAAGAACTGGATCTATACGCGTGCTTACGGCCGTGCAAACTGTACGAAGGCGTACGATCACATTATAAAAACGTCGATATTATTATCGTGCGCGAAAATACGGAAGATTTATATGCAGGCATCGAATTTAAGCGCGGCGAGAAGGATACCGAAAGCATCATAAGAGAAATCCAGAAATTTTCAAAAAAAGCGATCAGGCCGGATTCGGGGATAAGTATAAAACCGATATCCGAAACAGGCTCTAAGCGAATAGTACGGTTTGCCTTCGAATATGCGCTGAGCAACAAAAGGAAAAAGGTAACAGCCGTTCACAAGGCCAACATAATGAAATATACAGACGGCCTGTTCCTTGAGTGTGCGAGAGAAATCGCGAAAGAATATGAGGGCAGAATAGAGTTCGAGGACAGAATCGTAGATAATATGTGCATGCAGCTTGTGCAAAAACCGGATCTGTACGACTGTATCGTTCTTCCGAATCTTTACGGTGATATCATTTCCGATTTATGCGCGGGTCTCGTAGGGGGTCTAGGCGTCGCGCCGGGGGCCAATATAGGCGACGGTATCGCGCTTTTCGAGCCGACCCACGGCAGCGCACCGAAATACAAAAACGCAAACAAGGTAAATCCGACGGCCATGATACTCTCTGCCGTTATGATGCTGCGTTATATAAAAGAGGTTAAAAAGGCCGACATTCTGGAATCTGCCGCGGCAAAAGTAATAAAAGATGGTAAGTTTGTCACCTATGATCTTAAGGCAAACAGAAATGATACGACTGCCGTCGGAACAAGTGAAATGGCTGATGCAATTATATCGGAAATCAAGAAAATTAGTTCGCGATAACTTTAAATTGAGGGTTAAGAGCACGTGAAAAACGTAAAAATAAGTGTCATAGGTGCGGGTAATGTCGGTGCAATGCTGGCCTTAAGAATAGTAGAGCACGATTTGGCTGATGTTGTCCTAGTTGATATTGATGAAGGTATAAGTAAAGGCAAGGCATATGACCTTGCTGATGCGTCATCCATAATGGGTTATGATAAAAAGGTCGAAGGGACTTCCGATTATTCAAAACTGCAGGATTCGGCTGTTGTCGCGATAACAGCCGGTTTTGCGCGCAGGCCAGGCATGTCCCGTGATGATCTAATACAAAAAAACGGCGCTGTTGTACGGGAAGTAGTCCTGAAAATAAAACAATTTGCTCCGCAATCAGTCATTATAGTCGTGACAAATCCTCTCGATATCATGACGTATCTTGCTTATAAACTTTCCGGATTTGACCGGCATAAGGTTATAGGTATGGCCGGCATTCTTGATTCAGCCAGGCAATCTAATCTTATCGCGGAAGACCTTGGAATAACAAAACCGGAAGTAGACAGTGTAATAATAGGCAGCCATGATGACAATATGGTCCCGCTTCTTAATTATTCCAAGGTTCAGGGTCAGCCTCTTAAAAAAGTACTTGAGGAAAACAGGCTTACCAGCATAGTCGAAAGAACCAAAAAAAGAGGGGCAGAAATCGTCTCTTTACTAAAAACAGGCAGCGCATTTTTTGCGCCGAGCGCTGCCTGCTTTTCTATGATAAAATGTATACTGAATAACGAGCACCTGACAATGTGCGCTTCGATATATCTTGACGGTGAATACGGTTTACGGGATCTATGCATCGGCGTCCCGGTTATCATGGGCAAAAACGGCGCCGAAAAGATAGTGCAGTTGGAATTGGACGACCATGAATATAAAAAGTTCCGGGAATCGGCCCAGTTAATAAAAGACTCTGTTGTTAAATTAGGCATTTAATCCTTGATGACACCGCTTAAAGTAATAGATCTGGGAACAGCATCGTATAACGAGACATATTTTTTACAGAAGGAGATATTGTCGGGGAAGAAGCGCGGGGATGCTTGCGAGTATCTCATTCTGGTAGAGCATCCCAATGTTTTGACGATCGGGCGCAGCGGTTCAAAAGACAACATATTGGTCGAAGATAGCGCTTTAAAGAATGAATCGGTGGATGTAGTCTATACGGACAGGGGCGGCGATATAACCTTTCACGGTACCGGGCAAATAGTTGTATATCCGATATTTGATCTGCGTCACCATGCTAAAGACGTCCGGTTATTCATAAGGCAACTTGAGAAGGTGATTTCTCTGACGATAAAGGCTTACGGAATCGAAACCGATGAAGACAAAGAGCACACCGGCGTGTGGGTGAAAGGCGAAAAAATAGGATTTATCGGAATCGGACTGAGTAATTGGATCACATATCACGGCATTAGTCTTAACGCCAATGTTAATTTACGGTACTTTTCGATGATACGGCCGTGCGGGATCGAGGGCATAACCGTAACCAGCATGGAGAATATTTTACATCGTCGTATCGATATTGAGCCATTAAAAAAGTTACTGGTCGAAACTTTTTGTGAGGTTTTTAGCCTTGAACGATGCACGTATAACGAAAATGCCTCCGTGGCTTTCGCGGCGGCTTCCGCCTGTAGGGTTAAGTAAAGAAGTTAATAGTTATTTAAAAAAAGCCGCCATTGAGACGGTCTGCACAAACAGCCGGTGCCCCAATCTGTGCGAATGTTACTCCGGCGGCAATGTCAGTTTTTTAATACTGGGCAATGTCTGCACCCGAAATTGTCTTTTCTGCGCGGTCAAAAAGGGAGAACCGGCAGCAGTTGATGCCCGAGAGCCGCATGCGATTGCCGGCGCCGTAAAGAAACTGCGCCTGCAGTACGTAGTCATAACTTCTGTTACCAGGGACGATCTCCCCGACGGAGGCGCTGGGCACTACAGTAATGTAGTAAAAGCAATAAAAAGTATTTCGCCGCTGACGGTAGTTGAAACTTTAACTCCGGATTTCGGCGGGGCGGCAGATAAAATTGAATCCGTGATCACGTGCGGCATAGATGTTTTTTCCCATAATATGGAAACGGTGAAGCGGCTATACCCGAAGATACGATCAATGGCCGATTATTCGCGTTCGCTTAAAGTCCTGGCTTCCGCTGCTGCGCATAAAAAAGTACCCGTAAAAAGCGGGTTTATGCTAGGCCTGGGCGAAACAAAAGAAGAGATAGTCCGGCTCATGACGGACATCAGAGAAACCGGCTGTGATTTTCTGACAATCGGGCAATATCTAAGCCCGAAGGGGTCTTTTTTAAAAGTTGAAGAGTACATACATCCCGACACTTTTGGAGCTTTAAAAATAAAAGCGCTTGGAATAGGGTTTAAAAAAGTTGCAAGCGGTCCTTTTGTCCGAAGTTCTTACAGGGCAAATGAGGTATTCGCATGAAAAAAATTTTACTGCCGGAACTGGGCGAGGGTATAAATGAGGCCGTTGTATCGCTCTGGCATTTTTTGGAAGGGGATTCGGTCGCGGCCAGCGACGACATCGTTGAAATAGTAACGGACAAGGCCGCTTTCAATGTTCCGTCAGGCGTATCGGGAAAAATTAAGAAGATAATCCATCCGGAAGGCGATACCGTAAAAGTAGGTGACGCACTTGCTGAGTTGGAGTAAAATACTAAAAGAAATAGGAGACTACGATGATACACGAAGCAAACAGATTGAAAAGATTACCGCCATACCTTTTTGCCCTTGTAGATAACAAGAAAAAGGAGGTAGCGGCCCGGGGGATTGACGTGATCGATCTCAGTATGGGATCACCGGACCTGCCGGCACCGAAACACGCAATCGAGGAACTGTGTAAACAGGCCCGGATTGATGGTAATCAGCGGTATTCCCGCTGGGACGGCGCCGTGGAGAG
>JAQUMG010000097.1 GCA_028718265.1 Candidatus Omnitrophota bacterium | reverse complement strand
GACTATAACGCCTGACTTCGTCGGACTTACGTTTTCGATACATAACGGCAGAAAATTCATTCCAGTATTCGTAACGGAGAATATGGTTGGACATAAACTGGGCGAATTCGCGCATACGAGGACATTTAAAAAGCACGGTGCCCATACGGAAGTATCACGAGAGCTAACATGATCGCAAAAGCAGTTTCAAAATATATCAGGATTTCTCCCAGAAAGGCCATGCTCGTTACCAGACCTCTTAAGGGAATGTCGGTACCGAATGCTTTCAGTGTTCTCAGCGGCATAAATCAAAAAGCTGCGTATTTCGTAAATATGACACTGAAGTCGGCCGTTGACAACGCGCGCAAAAAAGACAAGGATCTGAACGAATCAGCTCTTTATATATCGAAGATAGCGGCAGATGCCGGACCTATGCTCAAAAGGTTTCGCGCGGGTACGATGGGCAGAGCGTTTAACATATTAAAGAGAACATGCCATTTAACAATAGAGCTTTCTGCAAAAGAACAACCAAGAAAAGAAATTTCCGAAGCTAAAAAAGCCGTAAGGACAAAACCTGTTGCGGCAAAAACCGTAAAAGCCAAAGAAACTAAATCGCATGCAGTAAAGGCTACATCAAAGAAAGAACGGAGGTAATGTAGTGGGGCAGAAAGTCCATCCTCATGGTTTTAGGTTAGGGTACATAAAAAACTGGGACTCTATGTGGTTTGCGAAATCCAGCAGAGATTTTGGCGCATATATAGAAGAAGACCATAAGATAAGGAAGTACGTCAAGAAAAGCTTGTCGCAGGCTGCCGTAGCAAAAATAGAGATATTCCGCGCAAGCAATAAAATCAGATTAAACATATGGTCGGCAAGACCCGGCATAATTATAGGAAGAAAAGGCGCAGAGATAGACCGGCTGAGAGACGAACTTCAGGAGATGACAGGCAAGCAGGTGTTTCTGGACATAAAAGAGATTAAGAGTCCGTCTACGAATGCGCAATTGATATCGGAAAATATCGCTATGCAGCTCGTGAAAAGAATGCCGTTCAGGCGGATCATGAAAAAGACGGTTACGCTGGCTATGGATCAGGGAGCGCAGGGGATTAAGATAAGGTGCTCGGGACGGCTTGGCGGCGCAGAAATAGCTAGGACCGAAGGTTATAAAGCCGGTAAGGTGCCTTTGCAGACTTTACGGGCAGATATCGAATACGGTTTTTCGGAAGCGCTCACTACCTACGGATTAATCGGCATAAAAGTGTGGGTATACAAAGGCGAAAAGGCACCGTTATACAGCGAAGAAAGGGCAATGAAAAATGGCGTTGATGCCAAAAAGAGTTAAATTCAGAAAGCAACAAAAAGGACGACGGCACGGTATAAGCTATAAAGGTTCTTTTATTTCTTTCGGCGAATTCGGCCTGCAGGCGCTTGAAAACGCGTGGATGACAGACAGGCAGATCGAGGCCGCACGTGTGGCACTAATGAAAGTTACAAAACGAGGCGGTAAGACATGGGTCCGGATATTCCCGGATAAGCCCATTACCAAGAAACCGGCGGAAACGAGGATGGGAAAAGGTAAGGGCATGCCCGAGAAATGGGTAGCTGTCATAAAGAGGGGCCGAATATTATTCGAACTCGAAGGCATACCGGAAGAACTTGCCAAGGACGCCCTCAGGTTGGCGGCTCATAAATTACCGTTCAAGACAAGGTTTATGTCGAGAAGGCACCAATAATGGCTAACAAGATAAACGAAATGCGACAGCTTGATACTAATGAAATGCGGCAAAAGGTAGAGGTGCTGGAAAAAGAACTCTACGATCTCCGATATCAGGCGAATACTTCCCAGGTCGAAAAACCGCATAAGATAAAGCAAATAAGAAGAGAAATAGCCGTATATAAAACCCTTATAAGAGAAAAGGAATTGGCAAATGCCAAATGATAATACCTCAAAACGAATTTTGGTTAAGACGGGAACTGTCGTAAGCGATAAAATGCATAAGACAATTGTCGTGAGAATAGATAGCGTTACGCACCATGCAAAATACAGCAAGATCCTGCGCAGGGCCATGAAAGTAAAAGTGCACGACGAGAAAAACGCTGCCAAGACCGGCGATACCGTCAAGATAATTCAAATAAGACCTTTATCGAAAGATAAAAGGTGGAAGTTAGTCGAAATTGTAAATGCAGCCGCAAAGGCATAGCAAATAAGGTGAAAAAATGATACGAATGCGCACAATATTGGAAATTGCCGATAATACGGGTGCGAAGCGCGCCTCCTGCATAGGAGTGTTGGAACGCGGAAATAAACGCGATGCCGCCATAGGCGATGTCATAACAGCAAATATAAAAGAATCTTCGCCTGACGCAATCGTAAAAAAGGGAGAAGTCGTAAAAGCGGTAGTGGTACGGACCGCGAACAAAATACGCAGAAGCGACGGTTCGTATCTCAGGTTTGATAGTAACGCCATCGTTATTATAGACCTGCAGCGCAACCCGCGCGGTACGCGCGTATTCGGCCCTGTGGCACGGGAACTCAGGGACAAAAACTTCATGAAGATAGTATCTCTGGCGCCGGAGGTAGTCTAGCATGCGAGCACTAAAAAGAAACGATACGGTTAAGGTTTTAGCCGGTAAAGATAAGGGTAAAACGGGAAGGGTCATAATGGTATTCCCGAAAAAGAACAGAGTCTTGGTAGAAGGCGTGAATTATGTAAAAAAACACGCCAGACAGACCCAGCAGAATCAAAAAGGCGGGATCATGCAGAAGGAGATGCCCATACAGATCTCCAATGTCATGCTGGTATGTAAAAGCTGCAATAAGCCTACAAGAGTCGAAATAAGCATTACCGGAGAAGGAAAGACAAGGGTATGCAAGAAGTGTAAGGAGATAATCGCATAAATGGCAAGGTTAAAAGACAGATTCAATAAAGAAATAGTGCCGGAACTGAAAGAACATTTCAAATATTCGAATGTTTGGCAGGTCCCGCGCCTTAAAAAGATTGTTATAAATATGGGACTGGGAGAGGCCGCTCACGACAATAAAATTATCGAGGAGGCCGTAGTCGAGTTGACCATGATAGCCGGCCAGCGCGCTATGGTAACCAAGGCTAAGAAAGCAATAGCTAATTTTAAGATCCGAAAGGGATCGGCCGTCGGATGCAAAGTTACCCTGCGAAGAGATAAGATGTACGAATTTATAGATAGGCTGATAAGCATTGTGATTCCGCGAATAAAAGACTTCCGCGGATTATCCCCCGACTCTTTTGACGGAAGCGGTAATTACGCTTTCGGGCTTACCGAGCAAACGGTGTTTCCGGAAATAGATGCGGATAAAGTTACGATGATAAAAGGTATGGATATTATAATTGCTACATCTGCAAAAACCGACGGAGAGGCAAGAACATTGCTGACTCTGCTGGGAATGCCTTTCAGGAAATCATAGTATAACGAAAGATTATATGGCAAAACAGGCTTTAATAGAAAAATGTAAACGGGAACCTAAATTTAAGGTTAGAAAATACCATCGATGCAGGCTTTGCGGCAGAAGAAGAGGTTACATGCGAAAATTTGAACTATGCCGAATATGCTTCAGGGAGCTTGCGCTGAAGGGCGAGATACCCGGCATAGTAAAGGCGAGTTGGTAATTCCAGCCGCGAGCTGTAAGCCTTAAGCACTAAACGCGACTTACAGCTTATAGCTTAAAGGTTATAGCTGATAAAGGAGAGGTAATAAATGCCAGTTACAGATTCAATAAGTGACATGCTTACAGTCATACGAAACGGTTCAAGAGCCGGAAAAGATAAGGTGGACGTAAAGAGATCGCGGCTTTGCGAGGATATACTGAAGATCCTCAAGAAGGAAGGCTATATCAGCAATTTCAAATCCATCGAAGACAAAAAACAAGGCGTAATCAGGGTTTATCTGAAATATAACGAAGGCAAGTCGCCGGTTATGACCGATATAAAAAGAATTTCAAAGCCCGGGCTGAGAATCTATGTCACAAACGATAATATTCCCAGGGTACTAAATGGATTCGGCATTGCCGTTATATCTACCTCTCGCGGTGTTATGACCGATAAGGATGCAAGAAAAGAGAAGGTGGGCGGCGAAGTCCTTTGTTACGCATGGTAAGCACCCCACTCTGCAAGATAAGGAAAATATATGTCAAGACTTGGTAGAAAACCTATAACAATTCCGAATAACGTAAAAATTGCTGTTGATAAGAGCATTATACGTGTTGAGGGCCCTAAGGGTAAACTGGAGCACCATATCCCGAGCCCCATTACGGTAAAGGTTGATAATAATCTGATAAAGGTTGAGTGCCCGACTACTACAAAGATCGACATGTCTCTGCATGGTCTGACGCGTACGCTTATCACGAATATGATAAAAGGTGTAATCGACGGCTATCAGAAAGATCTCGAAATACGCGGCGTAGGCTATAAAGCGCAATTGGCAGGCAAAATTTTAAATGTAACACTCGGTTTCTCTCATTCGATAAATTACCCGATTCCCGAAGGAGTTACAATCGAAACTCCGAAACCTACCCAGATAGTCATTAAAGGAACGGACAAGGTTAAAGTAGGTAAGGTAGCAGCCGAATTGAGAAGTTATTACAAGCCGGAGCCGTATAAGGGCAAGGGCATAAGATATGTTAATGAATTTGTAAAACACAAAGCCGGCAAGACAGTCGCCTAATTCCCTTCAGGGGAAAAGCTTTAAAAGAAGGTATTGCTAAGATGAAGAATGCAAAAGAAATTTCGCGAAAAAAAAGGCATCAGCGATTACGAAAAAAAATAATGGGTACTAAAGAACGGCCGCGCATGTCTATCCATAGAAGTTTGACGAATCTATATATCCAGTTTGTGGATGATCTGAATCAAATTACGATCTGCTCGGTTTCAACTTTGGATCCGAAGGTGAAGGGCGTCGCAAAGCACGGCGGCAACCTGAAGGCAGCTGAAGTGCTGGGAGCACAAGCGGCACTTGTAGCTAAATCAAAAGGCATATCCAAGGTAGTATTTGACCGCGGCGGCTACATATATCATGGCAGAATAAGGGCATTCGCGGAATCCGCACGCAAAAACGGATTAAGCTTCTAAGAAAGGGCGATATGGACGCAAAGAACACTAAGGGCAAGAAGGAAGAAGTCATTAAAAAAATCGACGCTGCCTCCCAGACAGAATATATAGAGCGTGTTATCAGCATCAACAGGGTCGCTAAAGTCGTAAAAGGCGGAAGAAGATTTTCCTTCAGTGCCCTTGTTGCCGTCGGAGACGGAAAAGGTACTGCCGGTTACGGGTTCGGTAAGGCAAATGAAGTTTCGGAAGCCATAAAAAAGGCCCTGAATCATGCGAAAAAGAACTTTATACGGGTACCTCTCAGGAATACTACTATACCGCATGAAGTAATAGGAAGATATAAAGCGGCGAGAGTTCTCCTTAAACCGGCAGGTCCCGGCACAGGCGTCATAGCGGGTAGCGCTGTCAGGGCAATTTGTGATTCCGCAGGCATAAAAGATATACTTACGAAATCGTTAAGATCGGACAATTCGTTAAATGTGGTAAAAGCGGCCGTAGAAGGATTATCGCGCCTGAAAACCAAGCATATACAAGCAGAGCAATAAACGGAGACACTATAATGAAGTTAAGTGAAATAGGAATACCTTACGGGGCCAGGAAGAAGAAAAAAAGGGTTGGCCGAGGCGTAGGTTCGGGGCACGGAAAAACCAGCGGTAAGGGTCATAAAGGATTAAGGTCGAGAGCCGGCGCCGGCGGCAAATTGAGGCTCGGCTTCGAAGGTGGCCAGATGCCGTTGATCCGACGTATTCCCAAAAGAGGGTTTAACAGCAAATTCAAAATCGTTAGCCAAGTAATTAACATTGAGCAATTGAATCACTTCCGGAAAGACGAAGTGGTCGATTTAAAGAAACTACGCGAATCGAATCTGATAAAGACGCTGAATAAACCCGTAAAGATTTTAGGCGACGGCGAAGTCAAAAAACCTTTGACGGTATATGCACACGCATTTTCGAAAAGCGCTCTTGATAAAATAGCAAAAGCAGGCGGCAAGGCCGAACTCATAACTATTACGGCCAAACCCAAAGATGTTATTAAGACTGAGAAAAAATAATGCTAGATGCTTTTGTAAATATATTTAAGATACCGGACCTGAAGAAGAAGGTACTGATAACTTTGGGTCTGATCGCTGTCTACAGAGTAGGCGCGTATATTCCCACGCCGGGAATAGACGGCGCAAAATTGATGATGTTCTTTGAAAGGATAAGCCAGACTACGGGCGGTACGCTCCTCGGCCTTATGAACGTATTTTCAGGCGGCGCAATGGACAGGGCGACTATTTTCGCTTTAGGGATTATGCCCTACATATCCGCTTCGATCATATTGCAGCTATTGACGGCAGTAATCCCGTATTTGGAGCGCCTGGCGAAAGAAGGCGAAGCCGGGCGCAAAAAGATAACGCAATACACAAGATACGGAACGGTGATACTCTCCGTAATACAGGCTTATTTTATCGCCTTATGGCTTGAGAATCCGGCACATTTCCAGGGCGAGGTGATAGTTCCGTACGGCGGATTAGCGTTCAGGCTTATAACGATTATAACCCTGACCAGCGGCACGGCGTTCATAATGTGGCTAGGCGAACAGATACAGGAATTCGGTATCGGAAACGGCATATCCCTGATCATAACGGCAGGCATACTGTCACGGTTGCCGACCGCATTAGGCCAGCTTTATCTTTTGTTTTCACCGTTTGCGCCGGAAAAAAGGCAGATAGAACCGATGACGCTTATTCTTATGGCGGTTATGTTTGTAGGGGTTATTGTCGCCGTAATATTAAAGATCG
>JAQUMG010000096.1 GCA_028718265.1 Candidatus Omnitrophota bacterium | reverse complement strand
GGATTACGAAAAAACTCGACGAGCTGGGCATGCATTATATCGAAGGCGGCTGGCCGGGAGCCAATCCCAAGGACGTAGAATTTTTTGAAAAAGTGAAGAATCTGCATCTCAAGAATTCCAAGATCGTGGCTTTTGGCTCTACGAGAAGAGCCGGGGTAAAGGCGCAAGACGATGTCATTCTTAAGGGCCTCATTAAGGCGGATACAGGCGTCATTACGATATTCGGCAAAAGCTGGGATCTGCAGGTTAAAGATGTGCTGGGAACTACGCCGGATGAGAATCTGAATATGATTAAAGACAGCGTCTCTTTTCTCAAATCGAAGGATAAAGAAGTGATATTTGATGCCGAACATTTTTTTGACGGTTATAAAGCCAATCCGGATTATGCGCTTAAGTGTCTCAGGGCGGCCGAAGGAGGAGGAGCAGATTGCCTGGTTCTTTGCGATACCAACGGCGGGACGCTTGCCTTCGAAGTCCAGAAAATCATCAATGACGTAAAAAATCATGTTAAAAAGCCTCTCGGGATTCACGCGCACAATGACAGTGATTGCGCAGTTTCAGTTTCCTGCATGGGCGTTTTTTGCGGCTGCACTCATGTGCAGGGCACCATGAATGGTTACGGAGAAAGATGCGGTAATGCGAATCTGACATCCGTTATCGCAATTTTAAAGTTAAAATTAGGCATTGACTGTATCTCTGATTCGCAGTTGAGCGAGCTGACAGAGGTCTCAAGGTTTATTTCCGAAATGAGCAATATGAAACAGATGTCGAATCAGCCTTTTGTGGGCATGAGCGCTTTCGCGCACAAAGCGGGCGTACACGTCAATGCAATTCTGAAAAATCCCAAGACCTACGAACACATAGAACCGCAATTGGTAGGTAATCGGCGCCGGCTTCTGATATCCGAACTTTCCGGCAAATCCGCGATTTTAAACAAAGCCAGGGAACTTGATATCAAGCTTGAAAAGGAAAGCCCTAAGACGGAAAAGATTCTTAAGGCAATCCAATCGCTGGAGCATGAAGGCTATCAGTTTGAATCCGCAGAGGCGTCATTTGACCTCTTGCTCAGGCGGGCTATGAAAGCATTCAAAGCTTATTTTAAACTCGAAGACTTCAGAGTCATAATCGAGAAAAAGCAGAGCGGAAAGATGACATCCGAAGCGGTAATGAAACTTAAAGTTGACGGCAAGATAGAGCATACGGCCGCTGTCGGTGACGGTCCTGTGAACGCGCTTGATAATGCGCTAAGGAAGGCATTGGCCGCTTTTTATCCTTCCTTAAAAGAGATGCACTTGTCCGACTTTAAGGTGCGTATCCTCGACGAAAAAGCCGGAACCGCCGCAAAGGTAAGGGTATTCATCCAATCGCAGGATACAAAAGATTCATGGTGGACGATAGGAGTCTCCGAAAACATTATCGAAGCCAGCTGGGCGGCGCTGGTCGATAGTATTGAATATAAACTGGTAAAGGACAAGGTAAAAAGGTAGCCCCTCGACTTTCCGCCATAGGCGGACCCGCCGATGCGTTGTGGCGGGTGCTCGAATCAGCTTACGAGCAATAGAGGGCAAATCGGAGGTGCAAAATGGCAGGAGTATCGGGCAAAGGCGGCCAGGTGATGATGATAGTCATCATGGTTGTCCTCGTAATAGTATTAATTGCTTTGGGCAACCAGAACAAGGAGATCGGGTCTTTAAAATCGCAGGTCAGCTCTATTGCGACCAACGTAGCGAAGACATCCGGCACTAATGATAAGATCGCGACAGTCGAAAGTAAATTGGTATCGGTCGAGGCCATGATCAAAGACGTTGAACGCAAGTTATCGGCTATTGAAAATACGTTTAAGAATCTTAGCCAGCAGCCAGCAGCTCCCATGCCGGAGCCGCAGGTACCCGCTATGGAAAGCGGAGTAACGCTGCCGTAAATTTTTACATCTGAATTTATACCGGTAATAGCTCATAGATATAGCCCAGGCTATACGCTATGAGCTATTACCTGATTATGTCTGCTTGATCGCCATAATAAAATAATAGAAAGACCGGTAAAGTGAGAGAGCTGTCCAAAGTATATAATCCGAAAGCAGTTGAAGAGAAGATTTACAGGTTCTGGGAAGATAAAAATCTTTTCGCCGCCAAGGTAAACCGCAATAAGAAGCCGTATTGCATAATGATCCCCCCGCCCAATGTCACCGGCATACTGCACATGGGCCATGCGCTGAATAATACAATTCAGGACATATTAATCAGGTTTAAAAGAATGGAAGGTTGCGAGGCATTGTGGATGCCGGGGACTGACCATGCCGGCATAGCCACGCAAAATGTCGTCGAGAAGAGCATTGCGAAAGAAGGGCTTAAGAGGCAGGACCTCGGCAGGGACAAGTTCGTTGAAAGAGTGTGGCAGTGGAGAGAAGAATACGGTTCGACTATAATAAAGCAGCTCAAAAAACTCGGGGCGTCCTGCGATTGGTCACGTACGCGATTTACGATGGATGAGGCATATTCGAAGGCAGTCATAGAAGTATTTGTAACTTTATACGAGAGGGGCCTTATATATCAGGGGAACTATATAATCAACTGGTGCCCGCGCTGTCATACTGCGCTGTCGGACGAAGAGGCGCCGCACCGGGAGCTGCGCGGGAATTTATATTACCTTAAATATCCCTTAAAAGATGATCCGGATGAGTTTGTGATAGTCGCAACTACGCGGCCCGAGACAATGCTGGGAGATACTGCCGTAGCGGTTAACCCCAAAGACAAACGCTATAAAAAGCTCATAGGCAAGATGCTTATACTGCCTTTGATAGGGCGCGAGATAAAAGTAATAGCCGATCCTATGATAGATATGAAATTCGGGACGGGTGCCGTCAAGGTGACGCCGGCTCACGATCCGAATGACTATGCAATGGGCAAGAAGCACAATCTTGAATTTATAAATGTCATGCATCCGGACGGCCGCATGAATGAAAATGCCGGTGACTATAAAGATATGGACAGATTTGAAGCGCGCGAAGTAATTCTTGAAGACCTCAAAGAGAAAGGCCTGCTTGAAAAAATTGAACCGCACACGTTATCCGCCGGCCACTGCTACCGTTGCCACACTATTGTAGAACCGTATCTATCGAAGCAATGGGTTGTGAAAAGGAAGCCGCTGGCAAAACCGGCGATAGATGTCGTGAAAAAAGGAAAAATAAAATTTTATCCCAGCCGCTGGACCAAGGTTTATCTTAACTGGATGGATAATATTCAGGATTGGTGTATCTCGCGGCAGATATGGTGGGGGCACCGTATCCCTGTCTATTACTGTGCGGCCTGCACGGAAAAAGGCGAAGGAGTAATTGTTTCAAGAACAAAGCCCGAAAAATGCCCCAAATGCGGCGCTGCGAACATAGAACAGGATCCGGACGTTCTCGATACGTGGTTCTCGTCGTGGCTGTGGCCTTTTGCCACTTTTTACTGGCCGAAGGAATCCGAAGACCTGGAATATTTTTATCCCACCAATGCCCTTGTTACGGCACAGGAGATAATTTTCTTCTGGGTAGCGCGCATGATTATGGCAGGGCTGGAATTCCGGAAAGAAATACCTTTCAGAGATGTCTATATTCATGGTACGGTCAGGGACGATACCGGCACAAAGATGTCCAAATCGCTGGGGAATATAATAGACCCGCTTGAAATAATAGATTCCGTGGGTGCGGATGCTTTAAGATTCAGTATGGTGATTATTACTGCTACAGGACAGGACGTGTTTCTGTCTCCGAAGAAATTTGAAATCGGCAGGAATTTTGCCAACAAGGTCTGGAATGCCTCGCGCTATATTTTGACGGTGCTCAGGGAAAACATCAATGTCGACCTCTGCGTTTATGCGAAAGACAATAAACTGAGCATAGCGGACAGGTGGATCCTGAGCCGGCTCTATTCGGCGCTTTCGGACGTGACAAAAAGTCTGGAGCAGTACAGACTGAACGACGCGGCGAGCCGTATCTATGAGTTTTTCTGGCACGATTTCTGCGACTGGTATATAGAATTTTCCAAACTTTCGCAGGAAAACAGAACGACTCAGGTAATATTGTATAAAGTGCTCGAAAAATCAATAAGAATACTGCATCCTTTTATGCCTTTTATTACCGAAGAAATCTGGCAGAACCTGCCGCATACTGCCGAGCCGATAATGGCCGGCCCGTGGCCGCATCTACAGAAACAATTTATATCTAAAGAATTAGAGGAAGAAGTCGCCGACATCATAGAGGTGATGACCGCCATACGTAACATCCGCGCAGAGTGGAACATAGACGCGAAGACGGAAGTAGATGCCGTGCTTTCCTATAAAAAAGCGGAAACCGGCGCACCGCTGAAAGAATTCGAACCTTACATAAAAAGATTGTGCAGAGTGAAATCGCTTGAGATAGGAAAGGGTTTGAAAAAACCGCCGCATTCCGCTTATGCGGCCTCAAAAATGTCGGAGGTGTACATTCCGCTCGAGGGCATTATTGACTTCGAAAAAGAATCGCTCCGGCTTAAGAAGAAGCGGGATGAAATTAAAAAGAATATCGAAATGCTGGCAGCAAAGTTAAAGGATAAAAATTTTGTCGGCAGAGCGCCGGCCGATATAGTGGAAAAAAACAGGGCTTCGAAGGCCGAACTGGAAAATACGCTGAAGCGCCTGGAAGAGAATCTTAAGGATATATCATAATATGCGATTGCAGGTTGCTGTTTCACGTGCAGGGCTGGCTTCGCGACGGAAGGCAGCGTCCATAATAGAAGAAGGCCGGGTCAGCGTAAACGGAAAGATAATACGCGAAAGAGGGCATGCCGTAGATCCCGAACGCGACGAAATAATAGTAGGCGGCGTAAAGATAAAACGTCACGGGAAAAAAATATACATTCTTCTCAATAAGCCGCGCGGCGTGATTACGTCAAAGTCGGATCCCGAAAGACGCAGAACCGTATTTGATGCGATCCCCGCGGCCCTGAGGACATTGCATCCTGTAGGCCGCCTGGATAAAGATACTACGGGGTTATTGCTCCTTACGAACGACGGCGAGCTTACGTACAGATTGACGCACCCGAAATTCGAAATAAGAAAAAAGTATAAGGTTATTTGCAAAGGCAGACTTCCGGATAAAGAAAAACATATCCTCGAAAAAGGGATGTTCATAGAAGGCCGCAAAACGGCGGCGGCCAAAATAGAAATTCTGAGGAGCGACGACGAACAGACTGAGCTTTTGATAGAGATACACGAAGGCAGAAAAAGGCAGATAAGGAATATGTTTCTTTTTTTGGGACACCCCGTAGAGAGCCTGGAGAGGGCGTCGTATGAATTTTTAAAGTTAGGCAATCTTAGGCGCGGTGAGTTTCGGCATTTAACCAGTGAGGAAGTGCGGCGGCTTAAGGAGTTGTAAATATGCTTGAAAAAGACAAAGTCATAGATTTCGTCAGAAATGCACTGAAGGAAGACATAGGCAGGATAGATCTGACTACCGCTTTCCTCATACCGTCGGAGCTTAGAGTAAAGGCGGACATAATATCCGGATCGAGCGGCATTCTGGCCGGCATATCTTTCATAGAAATTGTTTATGGAATTCTCGATTCCGGTGTGAGGATAAAATTTAATTCCAAAGACGGCGATTCTGTCGAACCGGGCAAAGCAATCGCATATCTGGAGGGGCCGGCGGCTTCTATCTTAAAAGGCGAAAGGGTTGCGCTCAATCTCCTGAGCCGTTCGAGCGGCATAGCGACACTTACGAAAAAATTTGTCGACAAAGTAAAGAAATACAGTGTTGATATCATGGACACGCGGAAGACCACCCCCAATATGCGCTACATCGAAAGATATGCCGTCCGGGCGGGCGGAGGGAAAAATCACAGATTCGGGTTATTTGACCAGGTCCTGATCAAAGATAATCATTTAACGGCATTGCGCGCGCTCAAGCCCAATTTGAAAGGAGCGTCTGTTATAAAGGATTCCGTTCAGACGGCGAAAAAGCGTGTTCAGAAGAACGTAAAAATTGAAATTGAAGTCAGAACTATTGCCGAGCTGGAAGAGGCGCTTTCCGCCGGCGCGGATATCATAATGCTGGATAACATGTCCCCCGAAAAGATAGGCGAAGCGGTCAAAATAAGGAATGCCGGCGACGCCAAAGGCCGGCAGATAAAACTTGAAGCCTCCGGAGGCATAAATCTGGACAATGCCGAAGAATACGCGAAGACAGGTATTGAACGAATATCGATAGGTGCTCTTACGCATTCGGCTCCTGCGCTTGACTTTTCTCTGGATGTGATATAATGCCTGAGTTTAAACTGACAAGCAATTTAACGCCGCAGGGCGACCAGCCCGAAGCCATAAAAAAACTCACCGACAGCGTGCTGAAAGGCAATCGCTATCAGGCGTTATTGGGCGTTACCGGCTCGGGCAAAACTTTCACATTGGCCCACGTTATAAATAATGTCAGAAAGCCGACCCTGATAATATCCCATAATAAGACGCTCGCGGCGCAGCTTTACAGCGAATTCAAAGAATTGTTTCCGGAAAATGCCGTTGAGTATTTTGTCAGTTACTACGATTATTATCAGCCGGAGGCGTATGTTCCCCAGACGGACACTTACATAGAAAAAGATGCTTCCATTAATGACGAAATCGACAAGCTGAGACTTTCCGCCACAAGTTCGCTTATGTCGCGGAGTGACGTGATAATAGTAGCCAGTGTTTCCTCTATATACGGACTGGGTTCTCCCGAAGATTATGCCGGGCTTTTGGTTTTTCTGGAAAAAGGCGAAAAAATTAACAGGGACGAGGTACTTAAGAAACTGGTTGATATACACTATTCGAGAAATGACATCGATTTTTCGCGCGGAAAATTCAGGGTAAGGGGCGGGGTAATAGAGATATTTCCGGC
>JAQUMG010000095.1 GCA_028718265.1 Candidatus Omnitrophota bacterium | reverse complement strand
AGAGCGTCCCTTGCTTCTTTGTTTAATTCTATGTCGGATGTCTTTTCTATCAGGCTTTTATACTCCTCGAGTGCCCTATCCGTAAATTCCTGATCATACGACGGGTCACGCGACACATAATAGGTGCATAGCGCTATTTGGTATTTTGCGTCTTCCATGAGCGGACTTTTAGGATAATCGTCGATAAGTTTCTGATATGCGAGTACTGCTTCTTCGTAAAAGCCGTCGTTTTTATACGCTTCCCCTATTTTAAATTGCGCAAGGTCCGCATATCTGCCGTACGGCGAATTCTGAACAACCTTACCAAGTACTTCAACGGCCTTGTCCATGGCGGGTAATATCTTCATCCCCATTATCTTCGCCTTCTGCCCTTCGACGAATAAACTTCCTATTTTATACTGCCGCTCTATTATTTCGTCAACTCTTTCGTTGTATGGATATTTATCGATCGTTTTTTGGTAGGCTAAAAAGGCTTCGTAATAATCTTCTATTGCCTCGTATGCGCGGCCTATATAATACTGCGCGGAAGGGGCATTAACCGAGTTCGGATAATTCTTCACAAGTTTTTCAAACTCGTTGATGGATTTCGTGTATTCGCCGGCATCATAAAACCCCATCGCCCAATCCATCTGCTCCTGGGGCGTATCTTTGACGGCGAATCTGGGGTTTATCCATTTATTGGTTCTGGGAGTCCAAATCCAATAAGCAAAAGTATAGCTGGGCAGGAGAATTAATACCAATAGTATAATTAGAATATAAAAATATTTTCTATACAGCATCTATTCTTACTCCGTTATCCGATCAGGCACAAAAAGCTGTTGGGTCGAATATATCATAGCATAAAATTTTTGTCAACAGGATATATTAATTAGGAAGTTGCTTAACGGGCGGCGGAACAGCATCAGAAGGTTGATGTGTGTAATTTTGATATGTATTGTGACAAATTAACCTTGTCTTCTTTGCCTACTTCTAAAAACTGATTCCCAACCTCATATTGATCAGCTGCTGGAATCTTTCTAATCCACGCTACTTTAGATATGGCTTTAATGGGCCTGGGTTGAGCGGGCAAAAAAACTTCTACCACAAGCCGGCTGGCTAAAGGTAGAAATTCGTTCGCTATAAAACGAACGCCGCCTTCTCCGACATTTTGCGTAATAGCGCCGACTGTCCCCTCCGACAACTGCCTTAACTTCTTGTACTGTAAAGGGATAGTAGAATTAACGCGCTTATATTTTCTTTTTTCGTCTGTTTCGTTTAACACGCTTTTTATCCTCTTAATTACTAAAGTAAGTATATCACAGCGACTAGTTTTTGTCAATAGAAATGGGGAAAAATACTGTGAAAAGAATAAAATAATAAAGAGGTATAACCATTACATTCACCGGTGCTGAATTAAAATATGCAAATGGTATTTTTGACGAAACATCCAGTAAGAACAAAAGTATCGCAAGAAAAAATTCGGTGGCTTCTTTAAACGCCATGCCTAAAAAAGCGCAAAACGGTTGAAAAATTATAGCAGAGGCGGTCAGCGCCATGACGACAAACATGCAGGGTATTGCCACAACATTAACAATCAGGGAAATAACGGAAATCATGTTAAAAAAGTACAAGATAACAGGAAAAAGACCGAGCCATACCGCCAAAGAACCGGAAAATAGCGTCGCTGCATAGTATAAAATGGCGCCCGGCTTTTCTTTTCTATCAATTTTGTCGAAACCAAAAGCATGATTTATTTTGGGATATATGTAGGCCAACGACAACATGCAACCAAAAGATAATATAAATCCCATGTCATATAACTGATTTGGCTGGAAGATTAAAATTATGCATGCCGCCAGTCCGAGAGAGTTATAAATATCGGCGTCTCTTTTCAGAATATACGAACCTAATATTACGACTCCCATAATAGCGGACCTGGCGACGGAGGGCATCCACCCTACCATAACAGAATAGAACAAAATAAGAAAAATGGTCACAATATATTTTGCATTGCGCGGTAATCCGAATAATCCGGCTAGAAAAAGTATCATAAAAGATATTATCCCGACGTGCAGTCCGCTTATGGCAAGTAGGTGTATGGTTTGGGTATTTACAAATATATTTTTCCATTCCCTTGATATGTTCTGCCTGTCTCCCGTAACCAATGCCGATATAAAATATCGAGCCGGAACCGAAAAGATCTCATTTATCTTTTTATTTAATAAACTTTTCATCCTGTAGGCAAAACGCATGAAGCGCGAACTATTATTTGCGTTAAACGAAATCAGGACGTCCCTTTCGCGTATCACAGCAAGCGCAAACACGCCTTTTTTCTTAAGATAAGCAGTATAGCCTGAGGATTCCTTTTCGCCGGACGGAGCTCTTATTGCGGCTTCAAAAAGAATCTCTTCGCCGTATTCTATCTCTTTATCCTTATTGGAAACTACGGAAATAATTCCGCAGGCAGGAAACCACCTGTCGGAAACTTTGATTAATTTTGGAGTAATTGAAAAGGAGTACGTATTTCCCAGTGCAGTACGCTTTGATATGGGACTATTTACTACTACGCCGTCGATCGCAAGTAATCTAGGCTTTTCGGAGACAAAGTGCGATATGTGCTCCGGCCGGTAACAATCATCTTTTATAAAAAAATTGGCTGCCCATATAAAAACGGATATAAAAACAGCCAGGAAAAAGAACGGCCTTTTCATTCCACCTCTATATAGTCTTTGATGGCGTCGAATTTCTTGCCTCCCATTCCGCGAACCTCTTTCAATTCTTCTTTCGACGAGAAAAGGCCTTTGTTGCTGCGGTATTCTATTATGCGGTTTGCCATGACGGGACCTACTCCCTCCAGCCGCATGAGTTCTTCGAGCGAGGCGGTATTTATATTAACGGCCTTCGCCTCTTTGAGCGCTCTGTCGAGATCTCTTCTGATAACGGGCCGCGGGCGAAACTGATCTTTCTTGGAACTGATTCTTAAAGGCGGGTAAAACTCTTTATAATAAGAATAGCCGATGCCCAATATAGCACCGGCTATTAAGAAAATAATGACACGTTTTTCGTTCTTTGTTAGAAATGACATGCTATACGACTATGTTCACGAGTTTGCGTGGAACGACGATGAATTTTTTAACGGCTTTGTTTTCCGTCCAGCGCTTTATATCGCTGCTTTTAAGGATAACTTCTTTTAGTTCTTCTTCAGTAACATCTACCGAAACTACCGTGTGCCCTCTTACCTTGCCATTCACCTGGATCACGATCTCGACTTCCTCTGTCTTTAACGCTTCTTTGTCCACTACCGGCCAGGCAGCCCTAAAGACACTTTCTTTTTCTCCTATTTTCCGCCAAAGTTCTTCGCATGTATGCGGAACAAACGGCGAAAGAAGTATGACGGCGGCCTTAGCCGCTTCTTTTATCGCCGGAGATATCCTTTTTTTGCCTGTGCCGGCGGCAAGATAGATCTGGTTGACCAGTTCCATGGTACTGCTTATAGCGGTATTAAAGTGAAAATCTTTTTCCATATCTTCGGTGACTTTCTTTATAGTCGCGTGTGTCATTCGCCTTAATTCCTTATCTGCCTTTTCATCCGGCAGCGTTTCCCATTTTTCGTTGACCATATCATCGACTATTCTGTAAAGGCGTTTTAAAAATCTATACGCACCTTCTACTCCGCGGTCGCTCCACTCTGCGTCTTTTTCGGGTGGGCCGATAAACAGCGTGTACAACCTGACGGTATCTGCCCCGTATCTCTCAATAAGGACATCGGGGCTTACGACGTTGCCTTTCGACTTGGACATCTTTGCCCCGTCTTTCAGTATCATGCCCTGCGTAAAAAGCCTGGCAAACGGTTCATCAAAACCGATAAATTTTAAATCGTATAAAACCTTAGTCACAAACCTGGAGTACAAAAGATGCAATATTGCATGCTCTACGCCTCCGATATATTGATCGACGGGGAGCCACCTATTTACTGTTTCGGCATCAAAGGGTTTTTTTGCATCCTTGGCGGAAAGATAGCGCAGATAATACCAGCTTGAATCAACGAATGTGTCCATCGTATCGGTTTCGCGTTTCGCCGGACCGCTGCATTTCGGGCACTTAGTATTTATAAATTTCCCGGAGCTTTTCAGCGGAGATTGCCCGTGAGGCTTAAACTCGACATCTTTCGGCAATAAAACCGGCAGCGCTTTTTCCGGTACCGCCATCTCACCGCATTTATCGCAATAAATGACAGGTATCGGCGCCCCCCAGTATCTTTGCCTGGAGATAAGCCAATCGCGAAGACGGTAGTGAATAGAACGCCTGCCGATCGATTTGCTTTCCATCCAATCGGCGATTTTGTCCATCGCCTCACGGTTAGATATGCCGTTAAATTGAGCCGAGTTTATCATGGTGCCGTCTTCAATGTAAGCCGAGTTCATCTTTGCGGCATCCAGATGCTCTTTCGGATTGTCGATGACTACTTCTATGGGAAGATTGTACTTCCTGGCGAACTCAAAATCTCTCTGATCATGAGCAGGAACTGCCATGACGGCACCGGTTCCGTATTCCATAAGGACATAATTGGCTATCCACAGGGGGATCTTTCTTCCGTTGACCGGATTGATGACATATCTCCCCGTCCACATCCCTTCTTTTTCTATTTCTGCTGCGGCCCGCTCTGTCTTATCCTGTACGCGGACTTTTTCGATAAACTTTTCAAATTTGGACGGATCATTATTTACTTTCAGCAGTTCCGCCATTTTCGGATGCTCAGGCGCTACAACCATGTAAGTTGCGCCGAATATAGTATCAACTCTCGTGGTAAAGCAGGTTAAAACCATATCCAGGCCTTCTACCTTAAAATCGATATCGACACCTGTGCTTTTACCTATCCAGTTAGTCTGCATTATCTTTACGCGCTCGGGCCAGTCGGTCAGACGGGATATGTCATCCAGCAGCCTCTCGGCATACGCGGTAATTTTTAAAAACCATTGCTCAAGATCTTTTTCGACTACTTTTGTGTCGCATCTTTCGCACGCACCGCCGATGACTTGCTCATTGGCGAGAACAGTCAGGCATGAAGGACACCAATTGACCGCGCCCTTTTTCTTATACGCAAGGCCTTTGTTGTACAGTTGCACAAATATCCATTGTGTCCATTTGTAATATTCAGGAAGGCAGGATATAACCTCTTTGTCCCAGTCATATCCAACGCCCCATTGGCGGAACTGTTTTTTCATAGTACTTATGTTATTAAGAGTGGATGTTTCGGGGGGTAGGCCGCCTTTTATGGCGGCATTTTCCGCCGGAAGGCCAAATGCGTCAAATCCCATGGGTGTAAGCACGTTGAATCCGCGCATTATTTTATAACGAGCTACGGCATCGCCGATTATATAATTACGGCCGTGGCCTACGTGCAGTGCCGCCGAAGGATATGGAAACATCATAAGGCAGTAGAATTTATTCTTGTATCTCGAGAGATCCGCCTTAAAAAGGCCTATCTCGTCCCAATATTTCTGCCATTTTTTTTCTATTTCATGAAAAGGAAAATCGCTTGCCATGGGATCATTTTAACATAAGAAAGAGTCTAGGGTCAACAGGATTAACTTCTGCTCGACATAACTTTTGGGCTATTGCCGAATTGTACGCGTTAACTGCGATATTCCGGATGGAACTACGGGCCCATAGGGTAGGGGTATACGCCATGTTCGGTGCAACTCGGGAGAACGCTTAAACTGCCTGTAGTATAAGTACCGTTGGAGGGACATTTCGGGAAGCCGGCTTTTATATATGCTCCTACTTCCGCGTCACTTGGGGTATCGGCAGTAGATTTTCCGTTTTCAAGCGCCCATTGTTCCTTCGCTGAATCTATTTGCCGCATATTATTTATACATATTGATTTTCTAGCTTCGAGACGGGCATTGTTAAAGCTGGGGAGTGCAATAGCGGCAAGCATGCCGATAATCGCAACGGCGATCATTATCTCGGTAAGCGTAAAAGCTTTTATTCTACAGTGGAATTTATTCATAGTCTATATTAAAGGTAATTATATCACACTATGGCGCTAAAGGTTGACAAATATTACCTAAAATGGTATATTTTCCCCTACGGGGCTGTAGTGAAGAGGGATCACGACACAATGGCATTGTGTAATCACGAGTTCGATTCTCGTCAGCTCCACCACTATCCCTTCCTTTATTATTTAGCTGCAGTAACGCCAGAGTGATGGAATTGGCATACATGACGGTCTCAAAAACCGTTGACCGCAAGGTCATGGGGGTTCAACTCCCCCCTCTGGCACCAGTTATTTCACTTCGTACTACATGTCTGGGGAGTTGAAGTGAGCCCCGTTTATTCGCTGCGACGAATAGGAGCAGTGAATGGGGCGAGTGGCCGACCCGAAGCGAAGAGGAGGGCGCCAACTCCCCCCTCTGGCACCAAACTTTGCGAAGCAAAGTTTGATCCTGAAGCGCCGTTAAGTCCGCCAAAGGCGGATAGGCGCTGAAGGACCTTATTAGTTACGAAGACGGGATTGATCCTGAGCGAGCCTTAATGTTCCTCTTTCAAAAAGGCAGCTGTAGACCGTCCGCCTGAGCGGTCATTTTTTCAACATGGCCTTCAGGCTTTCCTGCAGTTTATTTATCTCTTCAGCCAGATCGTGGAGTTCGTCGTTTTTACGTAAATATACGGGGACATCCAGTTTCCCCTCGCCCATCTCGCGTATTACGGATTTGATACGGTAGATAGGGCCGGCTATCCGGTGCGATATGAAAATTGCAAAAATAAATATGAGGATTGCAAGCACAGCCATGTTTCTTGCGAGCGAGAAAGCGACTTTATTAAATATGGACACAAAGAGGCCCTGAGGATATACCTGAGATAATTTTGTTCCTAAAATATTGCATGTTGTATGAAAAACGGTTAATCCGCTTAATACGGCAGTCACAAATGCGACTAATAAAATAATACCGGCGTATCTTAACTGAAAACCTCTCGCCAAAAAATAACGCGTCCT
>JAQUMG010000094.1 GCA_028718265.1 Candidatus Omnitrophota bacterium | reverse complement strand
TTGGGGTCTTTTGAGTATTCGGCGACTGCCTCTTCGACGGATTGGCCTTTCCCAAGCTCAATCTTATATATTCTGTCCAGGTCGGGTATTTTAGCATCTTTTGGAGCACGTTTTAGACGCTTGAGGATGTGTTCTTCTTTCGTGCTTATGCTTATGGATTTAAGTTTATACTTACTTTTGTTGTTATTTTTCAGCTGGAGAGTTTCTAATTTTTGTTTATCTTTTTTAAAGTTCTTAAAGATGGGTACGATTTTTTTCACTCTGTGCTTCCTGGTAAGATTGCCGAGCGAGGTAGGTAATGAGGCCACTGTGCTGCTACTCAGAGCTTTTCCGTTATCAGTTGTCTCTTGCTCAAGTGTTGACGCCGCCTCAGCTTTGAATTTTACTATGATTTCATTGGGGACATAATTGGTTTTGCTGTCATCAGCGGAAGTAGTAATAGATTCGGCATTAACTGTGGGGTTTGGTATCTGAACTGTTGCGGCAGGAGCGCTGATTGCATGGCCTGATATAATAACAGCCTGTGTATTTGTATTACTATTAGACTTATCATCACCTTGGGTATTTACAGCTGTACCGTCTTTAACTGTATTGACTTTGGGCTGCATAAACCAATACCAGTCATTCTGTCCGGTATTGTTTTCAGCGCACAAGGGGATGCAAAAAAACAAAAAAATTCCAGCCGCACAAGCTATAACAACACATAATCGACATCTTGTGGTTAGGCGTTTCATTCTTTTGACTCCTCACAATTTTATAGTAAAGAGTTTTTAAAGCCGCTTAATATTGTTGGATAAAAAAATCTCCCTTCTTTTTACACAATAAGTATATCATAATAATCAGGTAAATACAAGGGAGTATATCTAACTATTTTAAATGCTAACAGAGGCTAAATATGACTCAAGAGAAGGGTTGGGAATGTTTAAGGAGTGACAGATTTGGCCATCTTGAACGATTCGAAAAGCCTGTTTTTGATCTTCAGAGGCTGGGACTTGGATTCGATCTTATAACCGAGACGCTCGTAAAGGCTTATAGCCCTTGCATTGTGCGTTTCAGCGTGCAATACTACCCTTTTTTTGCCGATGCTTTTCGCTTCTTCCTCGGCTGCCTCCAGCAATTTTGTTCCGATACCAAATGACCTGAATTCAGGGTATACCGAAACATTGCTCAGGTAGCAATCGTTGCGGGCGACATCTTTCATGAGGTGATTGAATCTAAGCAGATTGACGGCCTTCGCAGGCAATCTCCAGTTCAGATATTTGAGCAAAAGAAAACTCAGGCGGGCCGTTTGCCCTTTTCTGGTTATCAATTTGTGCAGCTGCGCCATTCCCGCCACCTTGCCGTCTATTTCGGCAAAAAAAGAACGGTCAAAGCTGTAGTAGTGTCTTTTATGGGGAAATAAATTCTTCATAACCTTCTTTACGCTGGACCCGAAAACTATGGGAAACATCGCGGGAGAGGTTAATACGACAAGTTCCGAAAAATGGTGGGCGTCTTCCGGCTTTCCTTTTCTTACCAGTATATTTTGCATTGAGACATTATAACATAAAATCCTGTTAAGTCAAGAAAAAGAAAGCTTAATTTGGAAAAATGGCGGAGGAGGTAGGATTTGAACCCACGGTACCCTTACGGGTACAACGGTTTTCAAGACCGCCGCATTCAACCGCTCTGCCACTCCTCCGATTTTCGATAGAAAATCGTCCCGAGCCTCTAAAGGGCGAGGGACTACCTTAATTTACCTCGGCAAAAACAACTGCTCAAAAATTCTCTGATATATTTCAACCGTAAGATTCCACGCATTAGTCATAAACGCTGTGAATGAAAAACCTTTTGTCATTAACCCGAGCACGCCGGATATGATTATCATATTTATGACAAATATTATTATCGCCGATATAAGATAGCCGGTTTTAACGAGATCCGGCTGCTTTGTCTTAAGGCTGTCGATAGTCATCACGATATGCAGCGATAGTGTTAATCCCAGAAAAAACAGAAAATATTTATAGGGGATGCCGTTTTCCAGAAATACATTGTTTGCCATATAAATCACTATCGCGAGCAGGATCGAATAAAACGGCACAAAGTACGGGCTGAGCGAAATAAAGATATTGTTCTTGCTCGTCGATACGCTGCCGCCGTTTGATGATACTTTAAAAGATTTCACTTTGCCTAGACATAACCATGTCGCCAGGACATGGACCGATTCATGGCCAAAGACGTAAATGTATGACGGCTTGAAAACTAAAAGGTGTATAAAAGCATAGGTAATCATGCCCATCATAAAATACTGCTGCTCTACCGACCACGGCGCATCTATGGCGCCGAATTGTTTATAAAAAGTCACTGAGACGCTTACCACTATGGGAAGAAAGAATAATCCCATAATTGTCTTCGCGACCTCACCGGTTTTTGACGGGCCTTTTGCCTTGCCCTGAGCCTGCCGGGCTGGCATCTTATCCGACACCTTATTCGTTTTAGCCATGCTTTATCTCCCTCATGCCGTCCATATAACGGCGCAGGGCCTTCGGAACAATAACGGTGCCGTTTTTTGTCTGGTAATTTTCTATTAAGGCGATAAGTAATCTCGCAGTTGCAACCCCGGAACCGTTCAGCGTGTGCACATATGCCAGCTTCTGCGTTTTTTTATCTTTATACCTGATATTGGCTCTCCGCGCCTGAAAATCTTCGAAGTTGCTGCAGCTGGAAACTTCCAGATGCATTTTACTGCCCGGCGCCCATAATTCTATGTCGTAGCATTTTGACGCGGCAAAGCTTATGCCCTCTGTCGAAAGCATAACTACTCTATACGGCAATTCCAAAAGCTGCAGGACTCTTTCAGCGTTTTTCAAGAGCGACTCGAGTTCGTCATAAGAAGTGCCGGGTTTGACGAATTTGACCAGTTCTACCTTGTCAAACTGATGCACGCGCGTAAGCCCCTTTGTATCCTTGCCGTAAGAACCTGCCTCGCGCCTGAAACAGGCCGTATAAGCCGTATAGCAGACAGGCAGGCTTTCTTCCGGAATAATCTCGTCCCTGTGCATATTCGTAACCGGTACCTCGGCTGTGGGAATAAGGAATAGGTCATCATCCTTAAGCCGGTACATGTCCTCCTCAAGCTTCGGTAACTGACCCGTTCCGGTCATACTTTTTCGATTGACCAAAAAAGGCGGAAATATCTCAGTGTAGCCATGCTTCTTGGTATGAAGATCCAGCATAAAATTTATGATAGCCCGCTCAAGCCTGGCGCCCGCGCCTTTATACAAAATGAATGAAGAACCTGTTATTTTGGATGCTCTCTTGAAATCAATAATGTCCAAATCCTCGCATATTTCAACGTGGGAACGAGGTTCGAAATCAAATTTTCGGACTTTGCCAAACTCCTTAACAATCTTGTTTGCCTCTTTTTCGGAGCCTACAGGTACGGACGAATTGGGTATATTTGGTACTATAAGCAGTAATTTTTCTAATTTGTGGTCTATATCCTCCACTTTTGGCTCTAATTCATCTATCTTCTGGGATAGCGCTTTAATGTCACTTTTTAATTGACTAACATCTTCCTTCTTCGCTACTTTTTTACCTATTTCCTGGGAAAAGTTGTTCTTTTTGCACTTAAGGGCTTCAAGGTCGGTAAGTATATTGCGGCGTTCGCTATCAAGCGCAAGTAGTTCATCTATATTGAGTTGCATCTTTCTGTCTTTAATGGCTTTCTTTACCTTATCCGCATTTTCCCTTATGAATTTCAGTTCTAGCATTGCATTCCTTTCGGGGTAGCGCTATTAACCTTTTATCACGCCAATAGGCCGCATCTTGCAGACCTTCCTGGCTATTCCCGCATTATGTACTACATCCACAACGTCATTTACATCCTTGTAGGCGTACGGCGCCTCTTCCGCCAACGTGCCCCTGCCTACCGCCATAACCTTTATGCCCTTGGCTTCCAGATCTTTAATAAGGGTCTTTCTGCCCTCGGCCCTCATCGCTGCACCCCTTGACATCAGCCTTCCTGCGCCATGGCAGGTCGAAGCAAAGGTTTCCGCTTCCGCCTTATTTGTCCCTAAAAGAAGGTAGGAATTGCGGCCCATATCCCCCGGTATTATGACCGGCTGGCCTATAGCTCTATAAACATCAGGCAATTCCGAATGTCCCGGGCCAAAAGCTCTGGTAGCGCCTTTTCTGTGGACACAAAGCAGCTTCTCTTTGCCGTCTATATTGTATTTCTCGAACTTCGCTATGTTGTGGGCCACGTCCCAGACTAATGACATCCCGAGATCGCGCGGCCCTGCGGCAAAGACTTCTTCAAAAACTCCTCTTACTGCATGCGTAAGGCATTGTCTGTTGTTCCAGGCATAATTGGCCGCGCATTTCATTGCCCCGATATAATCCTGTCCGTCATTCGACTTAACGGGAACGCATGCCAACTGCCTGTCGGGTACGTTAATATTGTATTTGGCCAAGAGCTGCACCATGCTCTTTGCGTAGTTGTCGCAAATCTCATAACCGAACCCGCGGCTGCCGGTATGTATCATAACGGTGATCTGGCCTAATGCTACGTTCAATACCTTTGCCGCTTCGTCGTCGAATATTTCCTCAACTATCTGAATTTCCAGAAAATGGTTGCCGGAACCCAATGTTCCCGACTGTTTCTTCCCTCTTTCGTAAGCTCTGTCCGAAACTTTTTCCGGATCCGCTCCCTTCATGCATCCGTGTTCTTCCGTATGCTCAAGGTCTTCCTTAGAGCCATAGCCTTTTTCGACAGCCCATGCTGAGCCTTTCAACATGATTTTTTTTTCTTCGGCCGCGCTGACATTGATGTCGCTTTTTGATCCCACGCCGGCCGGAACAGTCGAAAAGAGCGCGTTTATAAGTTTATCTATTCGCGGCTTTACGTCCTTTTCGCTGAGGTTTGTCCTTATAAGCCTTACGCCGCAATTTATATCGTAGCCGACTCCTCCGGGAGTGATAACACCGCCTGCCTCGACATCAGTCGCTACTACTCCGCCGATCGGCAGACCGTATCCCCAATGTATGTCCGGCATTGCGAGTGAATATTTTACTATTCCCGGGAGAAAAGCGGCATTCGCAACCTGCTCGGGCGCCCTGTCGTGCCTTATGTCCTTGATAAGTTTGTCGTCGGCATATATGATCCCCGGCACTCTCATGCCTTTCATATAGGATTCGGGGATCAGCCACTTATAATCGTCTATCTTTTCGAGCGGTCCTTGCCATCCGTCAGCCATAGGAGCCTTGTTAAACGTCGAATACAATCCCGACTTCGTACTTTTTGCCTTGTTTGTCTATATGCAGTTCGTGGCGAGTTGCCGCTTTGATTTCGGTTTTGAGGCGGTTTTTATTTTCGCCGATAAAGCGGCCTTTTACCCTGGCAGTTAATTTATTGTCGGTAAGTTCGGTGATGTTAAATTCGCTGAAGATCATATTCTTGGTATAGAAATTATAAAGCAGCTCTTCCAGCCATGATATGAGCAGTTCTTCCTTATCGATCGCCTCTGCCTTTATCTCAACTTCCGTCGACGATTTGATCCCTTCAAGATCGGCAATGATATTGAACATCCCAAAGGCAGCATTTTCAAACAGCTCTTTTAAGGTGTTGCCATAGGCCTTTATTCCGATATCCGCCGTATGGTCCACGACCTCAAACCGCCTATCAGCCATAATATCTCCTAATTATATTATATAATAGCTTATGATAAAACGATTGCCGGGTGATGTCAAGTTAATTTCGGCGGGTCTGGGGGACGCTCCCAAAAGGGACACTCTGCAATCTAATGTTAGTTGCGGTTGACTAGCAGGGTGTCCCTTTTGGGGACGTCCCCATAGCCAGTTTTATCTCATCGGGGATGGGCCGCACCTTGAAATCCTTACCGATACAGGCCAATGTGGCTTTGGATATTACTAAAATGACGTCATCTTTTTTGATTTCCTGCGCAAATTGTATAGAGGCATTCCCCACTTTCTCGATCCGGATAAAGATAGATATTACATCGCCGTAACGGGCAGGCCGCTTATAATCAACTTCTATGCGCACAACCGGAAATATGACGCCTCCTTCGGCGTATTTTACGACATCGATTCCCTGCTTCAATAGATATTCCGAGCGGCCTTCCTCAAGAAATTCCAGATACCTGCTGTAATAGACCACTCCGCCTGCGTCGGTGTGATGATAATAGACTTTGCGTTTTATATAAAATGCTTCCATGCTATAATTGCCCTATATCCTCGTTCCAAAGTTCGGGATTTTTCCTGATAAACTTTTCCATGATATCAGCGCATTCTTTCAGATTCAAATCTATGACTTCTGTGCCGTGGGCTTCCATCAATTTTCTGGCGCCTTCAAATGTCTTCGATTCGCCGACGACCAATTTCTTAATCTCAAACTGAACTACCGCTCCGGCACAGAGATAGCATGGCATCAATGTAGAATATAAAACTGCGCCGGCATAACTTCCTATCCGTCCGGCATCTTCGAGGCAGTTGATTTCTGCGTGCATTACCGGATTGCCGTCCTGCACGCGCCTGTTATGGCCGCGCCCTAAAATCTTGCCATTCTTGACTAAAACCGAGCCGATTGGAATGCCGCCTTCTTTTAATCCTTTTTTCGCTTCGGCAATAGCAGCCTTCATAAATTTATCCATGTGACTTAATCCTTTTCGCAAAAATTATTCATTAATGTTTATTATTTTGGCGGGAGGAAAACCGTTAAAATATGTGGAAGAGGCAATACTGTACGCTCCTATATTTTCCGCATATAAAAGGTCGTCTATCTCGAGTTCGGGTAATTCTTCGGCGACTGAGATAGTATCGAAAGCGTCGCATGTCGGGCCGAACACGGCTGAGATTTTCGGCTCTCCTTCTTTGAACGACTTGAGGGGATACTGGCAGTGGTCAAAAACAGTGCCGGAGAAGGTATGGTATACACCGTCGTCGAGATAATAACATGTCTTACCGTCGCGCACGGCTTTTC